>CAJWWK010000003.1 GCA_913048295.1 uncultured Dehalococcoidia bacterium | reverse complement strand
TGGTGGAGCTGGAGGGATTCGAACCCTCTACCTCTTCAATGCCATTGAAGCGCTCTCCCAATTGAGCTACAGCCCCGTTTAATCGCAGGGTGGGCGCGTGAACCCGTTTCCGGGGCCGGTGCCCAGCCAAAAAATCGTAGCACAGCGACAGGGGGTTATCGCCGGTATTTCGACGACACGCGCGTGCTAAAAAGAGTCCGGATCGTCGGGGTGCTGTTTGAAGTCGGTGTCATCCCGCTCCAGCATCTTGCTTGTGGGGTCGAGCACCTTGCCGGCATCGTCCTGTGGTTCGTAGCCGAGTACTTTCCGGGCCTTTTCGAGGGAAAAGATGTTCCAGTAGTTGTTGCTCATGGCGAAGACGACCGTGTACATGAGTAAGTCTGGCGCGTCGACGGCCTTTACGTGAATCTGTGCAGTGTCACGGTGCGAGAGCCACATCGCCAGCCCACCGCCGTTCGAGGTGGGGTTGTCGTTAGAGATCGTCCAGCCGATTCGGATATTGATCGACGAAATGCCATGAAACTCGCTGTAATAGCTGCCGAGACCTTCGGCGTAGGCCTTCGAAGCTCCGTAGTAGCCATCGGGGCGTATCGGCACTGTTTCGTCGATCAGCTTGAATGGTCGCTTCACCTGGTCGAACTTTCCGGCGAGAATCGTCTTGTACGGCTCGTCCTGGTAGAAGCCGCCAATCGCGTGCTGCGAGCTGCCGAACACGACACGCTTCACTCCGGTGCGTTTTGCGGCTTCGTACACGTTGTAGACACCGACAAAGTTGTTGCGGAGTGCGGATTCCCAGTTGGCGTTTGCACTTCGGTCGGCCGCGAGGTGAACGACGGTGTGTTGCCCTTCAAAGGCGGGGATTATCGTATCGAGTTCTGCGATGTTGCCCTTGAAGTTATGAGAATCGTCCATTCCGTCGGTCCCGTATCGGGATAGCGACGATAGTTCGTACCGATCTTCAAAGTCAGAACGTAGGGCCGTTCCGACCAGTCCGCTGAGTCCGGTCACCAGTACGTGCTTTTTGTCGGCCATGTCTGTTCACCTTTGCGCTTTCGCGCCTGCTCAACTGCTCGTTTACGCCTGTTCATCTGGCAGGCTGACTGGGTCGGTCGGTTTGCTAAACGCTACGATCTTAGCGCAGTGACCGGCTGAAGGGTTCAATCAACGCGGATCGAGGTGGTGTTGCGGGGTTTTTTCACCTTGACGGCGTGCCACACTGCGAACAGGATTCCACCGAACAGCACGACGCTGAGCCAGCTGATAGTTCGGTCGATTGCGACCAGGCTGATCGAGTCGGAATCGCTGAGTCCAAACAGGATCAGCAGCCCGGTCAGGCCGCCTTCTACGAATCCGAAACCACCGGGAGTGGGAATCGTGGTCAACATGGCATTTGCCAGGGCGGCGAACATCACGATGCCGAACGAGATTTCGATTCCCATTGCATCGGCGACGAAGTAGAAGCGGGCTATTTCTAATAGCCAGCCAACGATTCCCAGCGCCAGTTGAAGCGGAATTGCGCGACCGGAAAAACTGTCGAGTGTCCCGCGCTGGAAGTTGACGTAGGCCGTTTCAATTCGATCGGGAAGTCGGCGTGAGAGCCGTTCGCCAGCCAGCCGCATCACGAGGAGTCCAATTATCAGGACTGCGACCAGCAAGAACGCGGCGAACACTACCCACCCCGGTACTTTCGAATTGCCTTCAACAGTTATCAAGATCGCGGCGACGAGCACAAGAATCAGAACCGCAGCCATGTCCTGCACACGTTCTGCGAGGACCGTGCCGAGACACGACGGAAAGTCGCTTCCGGATTCTCGCGAGAGCGCCCAGCCCCGGTAAGCGTCGCCGAGCCGCATGAATGCCACCGAGTTGGCAAACCAGCCCATGAGGATGATCCCTGAAAGTGTGAGCGTGCCTGAGACATTCTTGCCGTCGCTTCCACCGATATTTGCCGTTCGGGCCATCAGTCGCCAGCGAAGTCCGCGGAACCAGAAGCTCAAATAATAGAGGCCAAGTGCCAGCAGATATTTGCCGGGGTGGATGCCCTTGACGTTGTCCCATACTTCGGTCCACTCGAAGTCAAATATGCGCCACAGTGCGAATCCGAGGAGGGCTGCCCCAAGCACGGCCGCGATCAGCGTGGGTTTCGACAGCACGCGTTGACGGAGATTTGCCGCGTTCAGCGCTCCAGTTTCCAGCGCCGAACCCTGTTCGGGTGCCTTGTCTTGTTGTTGAGGTGTCCGGGTCATTTGTTCCAGAACGGTTTAGCGTTGGGTCAGGAATTCTGTTCTATCAGGGGAGATCGATGGGGGACACCGATTCTGCGAGGAAATTCACGCGGTGTTGGAGATATTTTCATCCAGTAGACCGTGTGGTCCGGGGGTGAGGTGCCGGGCCGGTCAACCTGAAGCGTAATGGCGGGCGCGGCTCCCAGGATTTCAGCGGCAGCGGCTGCCGCGTCCAGTTCGTCTTCTAGTCCGGAACTTTTCGGGAGGATCACCGTGCCGCCGATGATTGCGAACGGAAGAGTCAGTTCTGCCAGTTCAGGAAGCCTGGCAACTGAACGTGCGACCACGAGATCGTAGGCTTCACGGTGCTCAGGGTCCTGCCCAAGTTCTTCGGCACGGTTGGTTATTACCTCGACGCTTTCAAGTTTCAATTCCTCGACCACTTCTTTCAAAAACGTCGTCTTCTTCGCGGTCGAGTCGA
Organism: uncultured Dehalococcoidia bacterium; assembly: GCA_913048295.1. GTDB lineage: Bacteria > Chloroflexota > Dehalococcoidia > Lucifugimonadales > Lucifugimonadaceae > Lucifugimonas. Next base: position 85,387 of record CAJWWK010000003.1, on the reverse strand, counting down.
GCAGGGTTATCCGCAATTCGGGCAGTGCAATTTTCATGACTACGCCCGGGATGCCCGCCCCCGTGCCAACATCGATAGCCCGTTTGCCAGCGAACCATTCAGGTGTCGGAACGCTGCCGCCCGCGGGAGAGAGGATTCTGAGCGAACGGATGAGAAGTTCGTCTCGAATTCGTTCCTGCGTTTTGGCACCGGTCAGGTTGAACTGTTTGTTGTGCAACTCGATAAGCTGTCCGAACCGCTCAAACTGGGCCTGCTGCCCGGCATCAAGGTCGACTCCGAGCGATTGTGCGGCTGCAACTACGGAATTCAATGTTATGAGGTTGCCATCGGGGTTGTAGTTCGAGGTACGTGCCAAAGCCGCGCAGTGACAGGTTTCGTACCCTGTTTTTGCAATTTTTGGGAGCGCGGGCGGAGATTGGTCGGTAATGTTATAGGCCCATGGTCGGATATCGAATTTTATTGCGCTGCGATTTTATCTATTTGTTCGTTGCCCAAGAGGCTGCGGATTGATCCAGAACCAGCGAATTGAGCAGTGGGGAATTGGAAACGTTTAATTGACAGTCCGAATCGTTGTTCTTGCCAAGCAGGTGCCGGACCCGGAAACTCCGCCCTCGCAGTTTAAAGTCGATGAATCGACCAACCGCGTGATCCCGCCAAGCGGTGTTCCACCGGTGGTCAATGGGTTCGACCTTAACGCGGTGGAAGCGGCACTCAAGTTACGGGATGCAGGGACCGATGTTGAGATCACGTTGCTGTCGGTCGGAACTGAATTTGTTCTGGACGCCATGAAAAAACCGCAGGCGATGGGTGCCGATCGACTGGTGTTGGTCGATGAGCCGGGACTGGACAGGCTCGATTCGGCTGGGACGGTGACGGTGTTGGCTGCCGCGATCGAAAAAGACGGGCCATTTGATCTTATTCTGGGCGGTCGACAGGCGTCGGACTGGGACCAGGCCCATGTAACTCTCGGCCTTGCCGAAGTACTGCGGCTTCCCCTGGTTTCGCTTGTCCAGAAGCTGGAAATAAGCGGTGATTTAGTTCAACTTCAGCGCGTTATACCAGACGGTTACCAGGTCGTTACAGCCCCGATTCCTTCGGTATTGACGATATCGAACGAGATCGGTGAACCCCGATACCCGAACCTGCGTGGAATCATGCAAGCGAGCCGAAAACAGCCGGAAGTCTTTTCCATAGCTGATATCGGTCTTTCGATGGACGATCTGGCTCCGAAGATCGAGCTCAAGAGGTTGTACGTGCCGGAGTCGAATCGCCAGGTCGAGTTGATCGAAGGCGACGATGAAGCCGACGCCGGTAGAAGGCTGGCGTTGCGATTGCGTGAGGAGAAGTTGATTTAATGACTACCGTAATTGTTGTCGCCGAGCGTGATGAAAAGGGCGAGATAGTGCAGTCGACGCGTCAGGCGGTAACGGCGGCGAGCAACCTTCCAGACGCGCAGATCAGCGTGGTCATTACAGGAGACGCACCAGGTTCAGCCACATCGTTGCCGGTCGGCCGGGTGGTGACGATTGCGCCGATCGAGTCGACGGATAACGGAATTTATGACCAGGCTACTGCCGACCTGGCGGCACTTGTTTCGGCAGACAGTCCCGATGTGGTGATGTTTTCCAAGTCGGATTTCGGGTCGGTGGTAGGGGCTCGGCTGGCGTTCCGAATTGGCGCAGCGTTCGCGCCTGATTGCGTTGAGATATCAGGAGATGCAAGTGATGCTGGGACGATTGGTGTTACGCGACCTGTTTATGGCGGCAGCGCGCTTGCCGAGTTTGAGATCGCTTCATCTCCGGCCATAGTTACACTTCGAGCGGGTGCCTTCGAGCCGAACACCGACACCGGTGCGCCTGTTGTTGAATCGTTCGACACAGACGGTCTTGAACGCAAGCCCGTGGAGGTCAGCGAATCGGTAGCTGAATCTCGGGAGGGCGTCCGATTGGAAGATGCCGATTTCGTTGTGAGCGGCGGTCGTGGACTGGGAGGTCCTGAGCCGTTCAGTGTGCTGGCCGATCTTGCTGAAGTGCTCGGTGGGGCGGTCGGCGCTTCGAGGGCTGCATGCGATGCGGGGTGGATCGACCACTCGCACCAGGTTGGTCTCACAGGAAAATCGGTCAGTCCCGACGTCTATATTGCGGTCGGAATCTCAGGAGCCAGTCAGCACATGGCCGGGTGTTCAAGTTCGCGTGCCATCGTGGCGATAAACAAAGACGGCGATTCGAACATTTTTAAAGAAGCCAGGTTCGGCGTGGTTGGCGATTGGGAAAAGGTACTCCCGTCATTTCTTGCCACTGTCCGTGAGCTGAAAGCGTGATCAGGTTGTAAGCTGGTTAATCCTGCCCGCCTGAAGGAGTGCAGGACGAGATCGGCCCACGGGCTACTGGGGAGCGTCGTAAGGTTCTGGAAACGCGAGGCGATCAATTGGATTTTGGCTACGGTAACGGCGTGCATGGTGTTTTCAAATTTATTGAAAACGCCGAGGTCATGGCTGTTTTCTTTCCGAAGTTCGGCCAGTCTGTTGTGATCGATGTCAGAGTGAAAGAGGGAGAGCCGCCCCTGGTAAGAGTGTTACCGATGGCGCGTTCGATTGCCGATCGGCTCCGCACTATCAAGCGCATGCGCCCTGCCTTGCCGCGCCCGCAGGACATCCTGGCCATTCCGTGGGTTGGCTACGTTGGCGCTTTGAAGACATCAGGCCTCTGGGCCAAGGTGGTTGCACGAATCGAAGCCACGGATTACCCCGATGCCATCACGGCTGCCGAGAAGGCGTTTGACGAGTTGGTTCGTATGGAACGCCGGGAGTTAGCCCAGTTGATTATGGGTGAGCAGTACGAGACTCTCTGGGCCCGTCAGCGGTAGGTGGGTTGGGTGTGTGTTTTGGCTCTGGTGTTCTTTTAGCTCCGGGCGTCGTCGGACGACTTGGTCGCGCGTATGTCCTCGACGCGGCCCCTAACCCCTCCCGAAGGAAGGGGACAGCGCAGGGTGTTGGCGGGTGTGTACGCCATTGTTAGGTAAATACTCCGTACGAGTCCGATTACGATTGAACTGGACGCAACATCCGATTCCCTTCAGTCCTCTGCTGGCATCGGGGACGTATAACTTTAGTACGCTCCCCACATTGATCGCTGCCCGTGCACGTCTCGCAAGTATTTTTGCAATCGGCACTGGCAGCTAGACACAGCAGACTGTCGATTGCTCGTTTCTCGATTACAACGAATGGTTTTGTGGACTATCAGTTCACTGCTGCTGGTCGCGTTCAACGTTCTAGCCTGGCTGGTGACCATCCCGACCCGAAGGTGGCCACGACGAGTGATGCTTGCGTTCCTCGTGATGTTGTTACTCGTGACCTGGCTGGTGCCGGTCGGCGACAAGCGATCAGACACCGCAGCCGTACAGGTCTCTCTCGATCACAGCTACGGGTTGGTTTCCTGGGAGTTCGATAATTTCTTCGACAAGTGGCGACACCGGGTATGGACCGCGTTGCCGTGGACGCCCACGAGCGAAGCCGACCGACGCAGGGCGCTGGATCGCTATGTAGTGTTGGTAGATGAACTTCGGATTGCCAAAGACCTGTTAAGTGAGGTCTCTTCAGAAAATGGCTCCGACCAGGGCAATGTTTCCAATGCCCAGCTTGCAGTTGACCGCTTGATCGCCGAGCGAGATGGCCTTCGTGATGGCGTCGAGGAATTTCTGGAGCAGGCTGTTGCTGACGCGATACGCTCAGCGGAGGTCGACCTGGTTGGTTCTTTTGTCTGGCCGCCGGTAGATTTTCGTATCGACAGCCCCCCAAAGCTGCTTGTGACTTCACCGCGTGACGTGATACGTCGTGACGAGGACGTACTGATAGATCCTGAGATTTCGATCGACGATATTGAGAAGATCGAGAACGAACTGGCTGAAGTCGCAAACATTTCTGCCGTTGTTCTTCAGACCGGTGGACTTGCAAGCTATCCGAACGTGATTCCGACCGCGGACCTTGAACGGCTGCTCGATGTGGCGGCGCACGAGTGGCTGCACGCGTACCTGGTTTTTAATCCTTTTGGCAGGGCGTACTTTGACGGGGGTGATATCAGGGTGATGAACGAGACGCTGGCCGATATTTTTGGCCAGGAAGTTGGGCTGAGGGTGTATTCGGAGATTACGGGTGAACCATATGTCGCGCCGGTTCGACCGGAAACCGCGATGCGCAACACGGAGTCCAAAAATCCCGATGGTCCAGATGGGTCGGATTCAGACGAAGAAACCGGTGCAGATGACTTTGATTTCAACCGCTTTATGGCCGAGACTCGCGCCCGGACCGATGAATTACTGGAAGAGGGGTTGATGGACGAGGCCGAGTCGTACATGGAGTCTCGGCGGATCGAGTTGCTGGACCACGGCCATACCATTCGGAAGATCAACCAGGCATATTTCGCATTTCACAACACGTACGCTGAGAGCCCGTCGTCGACCAGCCCGATTGCTAGGTATCTGTGGGATTTACGTGATCAGGTCGACACGGTCGGTGAGTTGGTGAAGCTGTTGCGACGACTTGGGACGTATAAGGAGTTTGAACTGCTACTTGTGGAGCGGGGAATCGAGCTCGAAATCACCGAGTAAGCGGGCAAAATCGCATGGATAGTAACGCTCCTCTGGCTTGTTTGACCAAAAATAGTTCGTTCCGTCGGTATACTTGCCTGTTGTAACTGAGATCGGCCAGTTTTTGAGTCGGTGGTAAATTGCTGGCCTGCCCTGTGAGCGACTGCGAGTTTGCCGGGCGGGCGACTGAACACTAGGTAGTGTATCGGTCTGATTTTTTTCCGGTGCGAGGAGATACGATGGCGGCGTCAACCGAAGACACGCGGGTAGCCGATAACAAGATGTATCGGCCACCGCAACAAGAAGAAACGCAACTAAGTTTCGACGAGATTATCGAGCGACTTCGAGCTTCATTGCCGAAATTGCCCGGCATTGGTGGAGGTAGCCTGTTCGGCATTATCTTCCTGGTGATGATTGTGATCGCGATTGTTTGGGCCGGGACCGGTTTCTACACAGTTGGTCCCGACGAGCAGGCGGTGCTTCGTTTCTTCGGGAAAAAATCCGGAACAGCTTCGGGCGGTCTGCACTGGTATTACCCGGCCCCGATCGGCAAACGCAACGTCGTGGCCGTAACGACAACCCGGCGCCTTGAGCTTGGCTTCAGGTCGGGGGCAGACGGATTCACCGTGGCCCAGTCCGTGACCAACGAATCTCTCATGATCACGAAGGATGTAAACATCGTGGACGTACAGGCGGTGGTCCAGTACAAAATTTCCAACCTGACCGACTTCCTGTTCAATGTAGACGATCCCGGAGACGCCGACCGCGGGATCCCGGCCGGACAGCCCGATGGCCGCACGCTGAGGGACATCGCTGAATCCGCGTTAAGACAGGTTGTTGGATCACGAAACATCGACGACGTGCTGACGACTGAGAAAGAACAGGTCCAGACTGAAGTGTTGTTGATAATGCGTCAGCTAGCGAAGGACTATGAGAGCGGGATTGATGTGCTACAGGTCCTTCTGCAGAACGTAAACCCGCCGCTCGAGGTGCAGTCGGCATTTGAAGACGTGGTTCGGGCTCGTGAAGACAAGGAGCGGCTGATTAACCTGGCCGAGGCCTACCAGGCGTCGGAGATTCCGAAAGCGACTGGTGAAGCGGCGAAAGTTACAGAAGCTGCGCGAGGTTTCAAAACAGGTCGTATCGCCAGGGCGCAGGGTGAAGCCGACGGTTTCGAGGCCATCCTCGAAGGATATCTGCTATCGCCCGATGTAACCCGGCAGCGTCTGTACCTCGAGGCTATGGAAGAAGTTCTGCCCGGGGTCACGAAATTTATTCTTTCCGATTCAGGTGTTTTGCCGTTCCTGCCGTTGAGTGGCTCCACGTCGGGCGCAGGAACCATCATTGGAGCGGGAGGAGGCCAGTAATGAGCAAGCTCACTATTCCGCTGATTATCATTATCCTGGCTGTTGTCGTTGTAGTTCCGCAAACGCTGTTCGTGGTCGATGAGACGCAACTGGCTATTGTGACGAGGTTCGGACAGTTCAAACGTTCGTACTCATCGCCCGGGCTTCAGGTAAAGACACCGTTCGCTGAAGAGGTGCTCAAGTTCGACAGTCGTCTGCTGCGGGTGGACGTGATACCGGCTTCGCTGCTGACAGAGGACAAGCGAAACCTTGTCATCGACTCGTATGCGAGATACAGAATTACTGATCCGCTGCTCTTTTTCCAGAGTCTGAGGAACGAGGCGGGTGCCGATGCCCGTGTTGGCGACATCGTCAATGCGCAGCTCCGGCAGGAAGTGGCTCGTGACCTTCAGAACGAGGTCATTTCCGAGACACGCCAAAACATCATGGACCGTGTCACGAGGGCCAGTAACAAGATTGAGAGCGATCGCTCTCAACTGGTGGAAAACCCTCGGATTGGAACGTTGCTGAGCCCGTTTGTGACCGTCACTGTCGATGAAGACCTGACGGATGAATTGCCGGGTCGGGCTGCCACGGACAACGAGCTTGCCCGACTCGAGGTAGATGGGAATGCGCTGGCGCCATTTAGCGTTACGTACCTGGCCGACGTCCGAGAGTTGCTCGGGATCGAAATCGTTGACGTTCGGATAAAACGGGCCGACTTCCCGCCTGACATCGAGACAAGTGTTTTCTCGCGGATGGAAGCGGAACGTGAGCGGATCGCCAGCAAATTGCGCGCTGAGGGTACGCAGCGAGACTCTGAGATCCGTGCTGATGTCGACCGCCGTGTCAACATCATTCTCGAGACAGCCGAGGGCCGGTCGGCGCTTCTCAGGGGTGAGGCTGAGCAGGAGGCGATCAAAATTCTCGCCGAGTCGCTTGAGAAGAATCCGGAGTTTTATGCCTTCCGGCGATCTCTCGAAGCTTACAAGGTGTTTATGGATTCGCAGACCACGGTCATTCTCGACCCCGGGAGCGATCTGTTGAAGTACCTTCAGGCCCCCGGTGACGGTTCTTAGGCCCTGGGTCTAAGTTTCAGCGGATGAACAGATCGAAAGCAGCCCCGAGTCGCATCGGGGCTGCTTTCGCGGTTAGATCAGGTTACACAGGCGCCGGTACAGGACGATGCGAACGAGCGCGATGATCACTGCTGCTGAAATGATGAATATCACGGAGTCTCGCGGCATGGAGGTCGCCAGGCCCGCCGGGGCTGCAGCTGGTTCGGGGCGATGTGGGGTGTGTCGTCATCGGTTGTTTCAGCATCGAAATTAGCATTCTGGGCATGAACGCGCACTTATCGTGAGATACAAGATTCGGCAGTATTACTTTTGAGGGTCTTCGTTCGGTTGCCAAGTATGTGAACGATGACTAACATAGAACTACCAACCGCAGGTTGGCTGGTTAAAACGAATGGCAACACGAACACGACTAGATCATCAGACACGTCAGCAACAGATTGTTGAGGCGGCGCGCGAGTTGATCGCGAGCGGTGGCGTGGACGCGCTGACCATTCGGGCTGTGGCCGCGAAGGTTGGGGTCACCGAGGCCGCGATATACCGCCACGTAGTCTCAAAAGAAGAGGTAATCCTGCTTCTTCTCCAGGAGGTCGAGGAGTCGCTGTTTCAGGCGATCTCCCGGGCGACACGGTCCGACCGCCATGCGCTGGAGCGGCTCGAACACATACTTCAACTTCACGTGTCGTATATCGAACTCAGGCAGGGAATATCGTTTGTAGTTGTCGCCCAGGCGGCCCAGTTCGACCAACCCAGGGTGCGCTCGGCGGGTCGCAGGTTGGTAGAAAAGTACCTTTCCCTGGTATCTGAAATTATCTCGCAGGGAATCGCGAGGGAAGAGATTAACCGGACTGTTTCGTCCGGTGCGGCGGCAATGATCTTCTTCGGCATGGTCCAGTCGGCGGTTACGAGGTGGCTTTTCGATCCATCGGCGCACCCGCTAGGTGAAAATGCGGGTTCGATGTGGCAACTTTTCAGGACGTCACTGGAGTTTTCGGATGAGGATGCCAGCCGGCACTCGAGAGAGAGTAGGGATGAATGAGATGTCAGTGATCACCGTGGATGGGCAGATTGGAGCAGGAGCCCCCGAACTGGGCAGGCGAGTGGCGCGCATGTTCGACTTTGATTACGTCGACCGGCTCGCCCTGCCGCGTGGCGCGCTCAATGCCAGCGCGGATTCATCTTCGGGTCTTGTCGACAGGTTCTGGACGCTGGTCGAACGAGCTGTTTCGGGATTTGCGCTTGGAAACGCCGCGGGCGACCCGTATTTCAACGTGCCGCAGGAACTGCTTCTTCCACTTACGTGGGACAACGACGGTCCAACGACGGCTCACGTGAAACCCGAGTCGACCGAATCTACGATGATGACTGTCGACAACCTGTTTGACACTGGCAAGGCGGTGCTTGTGCACCGGGCGGGGTGTCTTGAAGCGGGTGATCGTGAGGCGCTGAAAGTCGGGGTTTTCGCATCGTGGGAAGACCGTGTGCAGAGAGTTATGAAACGCGAAGGACTACAGTCGGCGTCGGATGCCGAGCGCGCTATTGGACGCCGGGAGAAGCTTCAGCTGGAGTATTTCGGCGATGTGCATGGCGTACGACCGGACGACCCGAGCCTGTACGACATTACCGTGGACACCTCATCGGAGAACATCCCGGTGGCATCGATCAAGGTCGCCCGTTTCGCACATCAGCAACTGGCGCTTCAGCCTGCTTGACCGTTTGGGTTTGAGTGCGACCGGCTGTACTTGCCCGATTGGGGCTGCTGCTCGCTATTTCCACATCCTGTCTTGCGCGCCCAGAGTTATAGTTGTGAGCGCAATTTTATTTGAACGAACCCCATCATGAGCGAGCGCAATAGGAATTATGCTCACTACTCTGGCAAGCGAAATAATGACCTCTCCGGTGGTGACGATTGCTGCCGATAAACCGGTTTCCGAAGCTGCTGCCCTGATGCTGGCAAAAAACATTGGCTCGGTCGTGGTGGTCGATGCCGATGGTCAGTTCACAGGGCTGTTGTCCGAGTCGAAATACCTGCCTGAAGAGTCGGTGCTGCCGTACCTCCGCCAGTCAGTTCTGCGCATCCTGGGTAGTGAGTTGGGCGATCCCGAGAACATCGAAGAGGTCATTCGCGACACACGAAACACTCTTGTCGACGACGCGATGCAGAAAGATGTGAAAACCGTTGGTCCCGAGACGCACCTGGCCGTTATTGCGAAATTAATGTTCGGTTCGGGGGCGCACCACGTGACGGTGGTTGAGGGCGGCAAACCGGTCGGGATGATTTCGCGCCACGACCTGCTGCGGTTGTTCGCAGAGTCTGACCAGGACCCCGCCCTGTCCTGATCGAATGACCGGTTATGACCCGGCCAGTGTCAGGCGCCCCTCGCGAATCTGATCTGTAATGTCGCTGAGGTCCTTGGGGCTTTCTATGCTGGTCCAGGCCATTGTCGAGCGATACGCAGCCAGACGTCCCTCGTTTGCAAGATCCTGAAACGTGGTTGTTTCGTGGTCGCCGACATCGGGCAGCAGTGGTTCGATCTGGCGTTTGAACAGGTACACGCCGGCGTTGATCCAGAAAGGGAGGCTCCCTTTCTCGATGAACCGGGTAACGACATCCTGGTCATCGGATTCGACAACACCGTACTGACTCGGATACGGGACCAGCATCATCGTTCCCGTTGCGCCGGAAGTCTGGTGTAAATCGATGATTGGGTCGAGCGGCTGGTTGGTGATTATGTCGCCATTTGCAACCAGCACGTCTCTGACATCTTCCGGCACCAGTGACAATCCCCGTTTGATCGCGCCACCCCTTCCGAGTGGAGTTTCTTCGAACGAATAGTGAGCGGTGATGCCGTGGGCGGTTCCGTCGTCGAAGTAGTCTTCAATCATTTTGCCCATGTAGCCGCACAGGAACACCACGTCGGTGACACCCTGCGCCCGCATCCAGTCGACCTGGTAGCCGATGATCGGTTTGCCGTCGATTTCGACCATTGCCTTGGGCCGGTTATCGGTCACGGGGCGCAGGCGTTCGCCGCGGCCGCCTGCGATGCTCAGTGCAAAGAAACGATCATTCATCGGAAGCCCTCGGCTGCATATTGTTCAGCCACGAAGTCGTCATTTGTGATTTTTATTCACGCTCCGAAGTTTACCAGTAGTTCTCGATTGATTCGAGATGCATTGGACCGGGAGAATCCACTGATCTGTGTGGTTGCAGGACAATCAGAGAACCGAATCGACGATTCTGCCGAGGAGACCCTGCATGGCCCTGCGGTATTCGACCTGCTCAGGAGAGTCGAATGCGCCCTGAGAGGGGTAGGTGCCGGGAGATTGGACCACGATGAGTTCAAGGCTGGGGCAGACCCAGATGTGCTGGTTGCCTGCGCCGCTTGCAGCGAATGAGTCTCGGGGGAGATCGGGCCAGATCTGCGCCTGGTCGTTGCACCAGAAGCCGAGGCCGTAAACGTGGCGTTCTAAGGGTTCGTTTTCGATGATTTCAGGCGAGACTTTGGTTGCCTGATCGAGCCAGCCGGCAGGCACAACCTGATCGCCACCCCAGTTGCCGCGGTTCAGCCACAGCCAGCCGAGGCGGGCCATGTCGCGAGGGGTCATCTGGTAGCCGGTGGAGTAGCCGAACACGTCGGTGCGGGCATCGGGAGGTAGTTTGAAGTTTCCGTACTCCCACGACCACGTGGCGTCGATCGGGTTTCGTATTTTCCATTCGGTGAGCGTTCCGAAACCGGTGCCGCGCTCGGGTTCGGCGGTCTTATAGAGGTTGTAGGCCGCGGCGACAGCGTGGGTCAGGATGTTCATCCCGAACGTCTGGTAGTTGAATACCTTGCCGGGGGGTTCTCCGGGTTTCATGTATCCCGATGTATTGCCGATCAAATGGCGGAACGTGATGCCATCGTTTTCAGGAAAGACGTGGCGGCCTTCTTTGGGACCCCGGCCGGGTGCGATATCGAGCATTTCCGGGTAGTAATCGGCAACACGGTCGTTTTCAGATTTGATTACACCTTCCTGGACTGCGATTCCCAGAACAGACGAAAAAGTCGACTTGGATGCGGACGCCTGAGGGGCCTTTTCGAGCGGATCGACCCGGAAATTCCATTCGGCAGCTATTTTGCCGTGACGCGCAATCAGGATTCTGTATGGCCTGTCGCCAGCGTCCGCGGCCTGGAACCTTCCTGCTTCAGCCAGTTTTTCGCGATCCAATCCGAGTTCGTCGGGTTCGGCGACCTGCCAGTCATCGCCTGGCCATACCCGTTTGGGTTGCGCAGGGTTTTCCTGGTCGCGTTGAGATCGCGTGAGCTCGATAGAGGGTTGCAAGGGGGTTGCCGGAGAAGCAGTCGCCGAATCTGATGAGAGACCAAGCGATTGCCTGACTGCCAGCGATATTCCGAACAATCGCTGCTTGTTGGGTGCCTCGAGTTGAAGGCGGTTTGTTATGTAGGCGACAGAAATGTTGTGATCCAGGCTTGCCCACCCCGTGCACGTGCCCATGCCGCCGTGACCGACGGTGTCGTGGTTGTTGGCGCTTGCGTACTGGTTTGGCGGGGCGGAGGGAAGCCGAACACCGAGCCCGACTCTCGAATAGTTTCCCGAGGCTGCATCCTGGCCTTCTGCTCGCAGAGCTGTCACCTCGTCGATGATCCCTTCGGGCAGCCAGGGGATTCCGTTTATTTTGCCCCGACCGGCTATGGCGGAGTAGAACTTCGCGATGTCGTGGGCGGTTGAAATGAGTGATCCGGAAGGAAGCATCACCTGGTGGTGTAAAGCAGCGTTCATATCGGTGGCCGTTCTGCTGTCGCCCCAGTCGTCGGCGACCTCAAGCGGGACTACCCTTCCGAAGTCGTTGGGATTGAGAGTGAACGATGTGTTTTTGAGCCCGAGCGGGTGGGCGACTTCACGGTCAAATGCGTCGTCGAAGGACAGGCCTGAAACCCGAGCTGCGATCTCGCCGACGAGCCAGCCGAATGTCCTGGAGTGGTAGTGGACGTTGCTCCCGGGCTCGGTTTCGGGACTCATATCTTCGATATGCGAGATAGCCCGCCCCCAGTCGGTGTAGTCGATTGCGGGGATGCTCGAATGAGAAGGCAGTCCGGCCGTGTGAGACAGCACGTGTGCAATCGTGATTTTCGATTTGCCGCGGGTCCCGAATTCCGGCCATAACTCGGCAACCGGGGTGTCCCAGTCGAAGTTGCCGCGGGCCTTATGGCGCCACAGGACCGCCGCAGCCAGCGGCTTGCCCATAGAAAACACCCTGAACAGGGGCCGGGCGTGCAGTGCGCCCTGTGTAATATCGACGACCTGCGTGCCGTCCTTGAACACGGAAAGAGTCGCGCATGTGTGGAGGCCGTTGGCGATTTGCCGTTGAAATTCGCCCTGGACGCCGGTTGTGTTGATTTTGGTGATTGGTTGATTCATCGGCGGTGTGTTGGGCGGTTTTCGCAGTAACTATGCAGACAGGATAATCTTTGCACCGGGACACTGGAACGCAAAGATGGGGATCGAACCTGGTTCTGCCGAATAAAACGGATGCCGGGTTTCTGTACTGAGGGGGGAATATATTCCATTAGATGAAGCACCTGTGCAGATTGTGCCTGAGAACCTGGGCGACTACCTGGAGATCATGAGCAAATCGGTATTTCAGAGCGGAATGTCATGGAAGGTTGTCGAATCAAAGTGGCCCTCAACGAGGGAAGCCTTTCACGACTTCCAGATTGGTGCCGTTGCCGCAATGGACGAGATGGCTGTAGACGCGCTGGCCGACGATACGCGGGTTATTCGCAACCGCAGGAAGTTGCAGGCGATAACCGATAACGCCCGCCGGATGATCGAGATCGACGAAGAGTTTGGCACGTTCCAGAAATACCTTCGGTCACACGATAGTTTCTAGGACCTTGTGAGAGATTTCCGAAAGCAGTTCAAGTTTCTTGGCGATATGGGTGTCTACTACTGGTTGTACGTGGTTGGTGAAGAGGTGCCGCCGCACGACCAGTTTGAAGCCGAGCGCCCCCAGAAGAAGCGGTAGCAGCTGCTGAGCGTGCGGGTTGATTCCTTCTCCCGGGGAGAGAAGGGTTTAGAAGCGGTCTTGAAGGGTTTTCTCTCTGGTAGAGTGGCGGGCTGATCGTGCGTTTTTGTCGGGAGTTTTCAAAACGCGCGATGTGGTTGGATTTTTTTTGCGAACGACTGCGCTTGATTTGAACGGGAATTGCTGTGACAACTGAACTTCGTACTAATGCAGACGATGTTGAATTCAAACAATTTGGGAAGCGATACCGGAAGGTAGATGGCGCCGATAAAGTAACCGGGCAGGCCGTATTCGGTGCCGATTTCACCGCACAGGGGTCTCTTTTCGCAAAAATTGTGCGAAGTCCCCATGCGCATGCCCGTATCGTGTCCATCGACACCACAGAGGCCGAGGCCATGCCCGGTGTTGAGGCAGTCTGCACAGCTGCCGACTTTCCGTCGGATGTTTCGGGCGATGTCGATACGGGCGAGGTCGAGATTGACATCCAGTTTCTTGCCAACCTGATCATGGGCCGCCGGAAGGCGTTGTTTGAAGGTCACCCGGTGGCAGCCGTCGCCGCAACCGATATTCACATTGCCGAAGAGGCCGCCCGGCTGGTCAAGGTGGTGTATGACGTGCTGCCTGCCGTGACCGACCCGATCGAGGCGATGTCGCCTGACGCCCCGCTACTTCACGAAGGCCTAGTCGCAACGTCGCTTTCGGGTTCAGACGATATTCCGAGTAACATTGCCGGGCATATGGAGGGTGGAAAAGGCGATATCGATAAGGGTTTTGCCGAATCTGACGCGATCGTCGAGCACACCTATCGGACCGCGCTCGTGCACCAGGGCTACATCGAGCCTGAAGCTGAGACAGTCCACTGGCACGCCGATGGCCGGATCGATATCTGGGCCAACTCGCAGGGCATGTTTCCTCTCCGGCAGAACATGTCGAACCTGCTCCGGGTCGATGTCAGCAAGATCAAGGTAACGGCCCTCGAAGTCGGAGGCGCTTTCGGGGCAAAAAACACGCCGCGGATAACCCCGATCGCCGCTATTCTGTCGCGTAAATCGGGAAAACCTGTGAAGATCGTCCTGACCCGGGAAGAGGTATTGAAGGCCACCGGCCCGGCCTCAGGTGCGGTTGTGACCGTGAAGATGGGTGCAACGAAGGACGGCAAGCTCAAGGCGGCACAGGCGCGACTTGTCTTTGGTGCCGGTGGCTTCCCGGGATCTCCTGTCCTGAGGGGCATGCAGACGATATTTGCCTGCTACCAGCCCGAACATTCGAAGGTCGATGCCTATGACGTGGTGACCAACGCACCGCGGGTTGCCGCATACCGGGCGCCCGGCGCAACGGTTGCCACTTTCTGTGGTGAATCAACAATGGACGAGCTTGCGCGTGCGATCGATATGGACTCGATGGACTTCCGTATCAAGAACGCCTCGAAGACCGGTGATCACAATATCGATGACGAGGAGTACACCCGCATCGGCATCGTCGAGATGCTTGAGGAAGTGAAGGCTTCCGATGCCTACATCCGGCCGATCAAGAAGAGTGAGAACGGCTGGCCCGTTGGTCGGGGAGTCGGAATTGGTTGGTGGCCCTGCGGGATAGGAGTTTCCAGCGCCCGAATAATGATCAACGAAGATGGCGGGGTTGATGTCGCGCTTGGCGTGGTGGACCTGCACGGCATTCGGACAGGAACGGCCCAGGTTGCGGCCGAAACACTCGGTATCGAAGCGGACGCGATATTCGTTCACACCGTCGACACTGACAGCATTCCCCCTGCCGGCAACGCAGCCGGTTCGCGGGTCACGAGATCTCTCAGTCAGGCGGTGTATATGGCCGGGACATCGATAATCGAGCAGATGAAAGCGAAAATGGCTGTTCGGTTCGGTGTTGATCCCGAGTATGTCGAGTACGAAGACGGTTTCTTCTATGCCCGGGACAACCAGGATTCAAGGGTTTCGTTCAAGGCCGCCGGTGCCGCGGTGACGCAGAACGGTTCGAACGTTGTGGCGACAGCGTCGAACGATCCGGGTATGCGACCGGCGAATGGCTATGCGATGTCGGTCGCTGACGTTGAGATCGATCCCGACACCGGAAAGGTCCAATTGACCAGGTTCACGCTGTTCCAAGATGTCGGCAAGTGCGTCAACCCGACGCAGGTCGAGAACCAGATGCAGGGTGGCGCGGTACAGGGAATCGGCTGGGCGTTATCGGAGGAGTATGTTTTCGATGATCAGGGCCAGATGCGAAACGCCTCGTTCCTGGATTACCGGATGCCCACGGCCCTCGACCTGCCGATGATCGACTGCGTGATACTCGAGACGCCTGCCGATGAGGGTGCGTTCGGAATCAGGGGTGTCGGCGAACCTCCGATCATCCCACCACCCGCCGCGATCGCAAATGCCATCAGGGACGCTGCCGATGTGCGCATGACTCGCCTGCCGATGAGCCCGGAACGGGTGTTTGCTGCGATAAATGAAGAGTCGTAGGTCGTATTACCCAACGAACTGAACGTGCCGGGATTGAGGCGATAAGAGTTGTCTGAATCGAAGGCTGGAACTTTTTCGGATGAGTGGCAGGGGCCCGGGCTAACTCCCCGGCAGGTGAAAGTGACACTCGTCGGTGTCATGTTCGCGATGTTCCTTGCCGCGCTCGATCAGACCATCGTCGCGACGGCAATCCCGCGGATCGTAGCCGACCTTGATGGTTTTGATCGGTTTACATGGATTTCTACGGCCTACATTGTCGCTTCGACATCGGTGGTGCTCATTACTGGTGCGGTATCCGATGTGTACGGACGCAAGTGGTTGTTCGTCGGCGGGATAGCGATATTTATCGCCGGGTCGGCGCTGGCCGCGCTGTCACCGAGCATGAACGCGCTCATCATTTCACGGGCGGTTCAGGGCCTGGGCGGCGGGATGATCATGGCCCTGTCGTTTGTTACGATTGCCGACCTGTTCCCACCGGCCGAACGCGGCAAGTACATGGGAATAATCGCGGCGATGTTCGGAGTGTCGTCGGTAGTAGGTCCGACTCTCGGCGGTTTCATCACCGACCAGCTTTCCTGGCAGTGGATATTCTTCGTAAACATCCCGCTTGGTATTCCAATCATTGCGCTATTCGTTCGGTGGTTCCCGGACAGAAAGAGGGACGGCCCGACGCGCAAGATCGACGGAGTCGGCGCGGTGTTGATCGTCCTCGCAATTGTCCCGCTGCTACTTGGCCTGTCGTGGGGTGGCAACCAGTTCGAATGGTCGTCGGCGCAGGTTATTGGCGCCCTGGTTGCGGGCAGTGTGATGGTGATTGTGTTCGTGCTGTACGAATCGAGAATATCCAGCCCGATTCTGCCGCTCGCGGTGTTTAAGAATCGAATCGTGGGAATCGGATTGTTCGTCTCGTTTCTTACCGGTCTTGCAATGTTCGGGGCGATTTTCTTTGTGCCTTTGTTTTTCCAAGGTGTGCTCGGCGCGTCACCCACAGCGAGCGGCAGTTTCCTGACTCCGATGATGCTGGGGATTGTGTTCGGAGCGGCCGGCAGCGGGCAGATACTTTCTCGTACCGGCGGCCATTACCGGATACAGGGTGTGCTTGGGCTATCGGTGATGACTGCGGGGTTGTTCGGGCTGAGCCGGGTGTCGGGTGATACGACTCACGGTTATGCGTTGACCTCTGCGATTGTCATGGGATTTGGCCTCGGAACTTCATTTCCGATTTACACGACGGCAATCCAAAATTCGGTTCCACAGCAGTTTCTTGGGGTTGCGACTTCCGCGGCGCAGTTCTTCCGGTCGGTGGGCGGGTCGATCGGGCTGGCGTTGTTTGGTTCCTACATGGTCCGTCAGTTCAAGAGCGGGATGCAGACGAACCTACCGGATGAGGCTTACGAGGTAATTCCGCCCCGGCTACTAGAGCAAATTGGTGACAATCCGAACGCACTGCTGAGCCCGGAGGCGACTGACAACCTGATGAGCGCTTTCGCTGCAACTGGTGATGCCGGAGTCGAGTTGGGGCTGAGAGTAATCGACTCAATTCGTGAATCGCTTGCGAACGCGGTGGGCGATGTGTTTTTTCTCGCGTTTATTTTCGTACTCATCTCTGTGGTGGCCGCGGCATTCATTCGCGAGATTCCGTTGAAGGGTCGGAGCGGGATGCCTGGCAATTCGGCATCGGCAGAGGCGACAGGAACCCAGTCAGCTTCAACACCGGCCGACGATTAGAGTGCTCTCGTCGTGGTGTGTCGAACGCACCAATTGGCATGGCCATTTGTTTACGCAATGGGATGGGAATGTGCCCGGTTAAAACAATATATATGGTGTAAATAGATGCTGGTATATTTTTTTAACGCTCCTTGAATGTAGTATGTTTCCACCTTCGCCCGTAAGGGTCGAAAAGTCCTGCTTGAACTTATAGACATGTTTGCCGATCAATCAGAATAAGCTGAAAAGTTAGTCGCCGCGCTGGGCATTCTTGCCCGGGCGCAGGAGCTTGGCGCGGGTGAGGACGATATTTGGGTACTGACGGCGAGTGTGCAGCAGGCCGAGCGGGCGTTTCGAGCGATTTACGGGCCGTTTTCGGTAGCAGAGCAGGTTGTCAGCGCGAGCGACGAATTGTGACCCCCACGGCGGCGGCGCTTTTTACCGCTCCGGGTTTCCGCAAAGTTATTTCCACCGATTGGACCCGTTCAGGTTCCATGCATATTTCTGCAACTCGTGATGCCAGGGCTTCGACCAGTCGGTAGCTCGATGAATTGACCTCTGCAGTCACGGCTTTTACAACCTCACTGTAATCGACGGTGTCTCTGATGGAGTCGGACTTGCCGGCCGCCAACAGATCGACATCCATCGTGATATCGATGGTGATCCGCTGGTTCACCAATCGTTCCCACGGGTTGACGCCGATCACGCAATCGAGTTCGAGTTGTTCGATCACAACGGAGTCGATTTTTCTGGGCTGATTCATTGGCTAGGGTATTGAGGCGGGCGGGCCAGTATGGCTTTGATACTGGTCGACGGTTGAGTCCGTACGTTTTTCCGCTCAGTGAATGTGTTTTCCACCGTCGACGTTGATAGTTTCACCGGTGATGAAATCGTTCTGAACAAGCATCATGACCGCGTCTGCGGCTTCATTAAGCTTTCCCATACGATCGGCAGGGCCGAGGTCGATCTTGATCTGTTCTCGTTGGCGGTCCGCGTCGATATTCGCGGGCGGCAGAATTGCACCGAGTGCGATTTCGTTCACCTGGATATTTGGTGCGAGTGCGAGTGCCAGTGTGCGGGTGAGTCCTGAAAGAGCCGATTTCGTCACGCCGTATGCGAACTGTTCGGGACGTGCGGTGCTCCAATCGTTGAGGCTGATTATCTTGCCTGGTGTGTCCGGCCCGCCCGCGTTCGTTGCCAGTTGTTTCCACATCGATTGCCCCAGGAGGAATGGTGCGCGCACGTTAATTGCAAAGTGTCGGTCCCAACTGTCGACATCTACATATTTCAGCTCGGTGCGTTCGAAGACCGAGGCATTGTTGATTAGGATTTCCAGCGGTCCGAGCCGTGAAGCGACCGACGCGACAAGCGTTTCGACCTGTTTCGGGTCTGCGAGGTCGGCCTGGATGATTACGGCTTCGCTACCTGGCGCCAGCGAATTGATCAGTGCCGCCGTTTCCAGTGCGTCTTTTTCCGATCCCTTGTAGTGGACGGCAACCCGGCATCCCGCGTCGCCAAGGGCGAGCGCGAGGGCGCGGCCAATTCTTTTGCCCGCGCCGGTAACGAGCGCAACTTTTCCGTTTGGGTTCATCTAGGAAATCAGTGTGTGGTTCAGCCCTGCCGGACGTGGCTCATGAACTCGTCACGGGTCAGTGAGTTCTTTTTGAACAGACCGCGCAGGGCGCTGGTTGTCATGGTGGAGTTCGGCTTGGCGACGCCCCGCATCGCCAAGCAGAGGTGCTTTGCTTCGATAACGACTCCGACCCCGATTGGCTCGATCAGTTCGTTCATCAAGGTAGCGATTTCTTGCGTCATACGCTCCTGCACCTGGAGTCGCCTGGCGAACATTTCTACCAGTCTTGGAATCTTTGAGAGTCCAACGACCTTTGATTTTGGAAGATAACCGACATGTACTTTGCCGTAGAAGGGCAGCAAGTGGTGTTCGCACAGTGAGTAGAAGTCGATATTTTTTACTACGACCATCTCGTCGTACTTGACATCGAACATTGCGCCGTTCAATAGAGCGACCGGGTCGGTTTTATACCCGGAGAGCAGTTCGTCGTACATGTTTGCGACGCGTAACGGAGTATCGGCCGTGCCCTGTACATCGACTCCATCTCCAACCGCGTCAAGCATGATGGAAATCCCGTTGGCGATCTTCTGCTTACAGGGAGCGTCGAGAAGCACCCCGTCCTCAAAATCTAATTCGGCAGCGGCATTTTCGGCAGGAGACTCGGTAATGGTCATTTCGGGATTTCTCTAGTTTATGATTCGGGTGTTCGAACACGAATTAGGTGCGAAGCGATCGCTGCGCGGTGCACGGCAATTCTATCAACGGGCCCGACAGAGGCATGATTACGGACTAGCGGGGGTCAGCCACCTGATATAGCGGTGATGAAGTGGACCTCGACATCGTCTTCGAGTTTTTGCAGCAGGCCTCGCCGGGTCGCGGTATGGCCTACAACAGCCGCCAGCCCAGGTTTGAGGGCACCATCTACGACCAGGTGACGCTTCATGCCGGGGTAGGCGGCTTCCAGTTTGTCGATCAACTCACCGAGTGTATCGGCAAGCATGCCTACCTGTTCCACGCCACCTGCATACTTGCGCAGAGCATAAGGCAGGAAGACCTGTGCCATTGTCCTGCCTTCCTGTACGGCCCAGCCGGGCCGGATGGCCCGACTGGTAGTTGTGTTCAGTTTCCGTTGGTTGCTTCGAGGATGCGACCCGGTTTCACAGGCAGATCGTAGTAACGTTTACCCGTGGCCCCGTGTATAGCCTGTACGACTGCCGAGAGCGGTGGGCAAATGGGAACTTCGCCTACGCCTCGTACGCCGTACGGGTGCAGGGGGTTCGGCACTTCGACCATGATCGTGTCGATCATGGGCATGTCCAGTGAAGTTGGCATGCGATAGTCGAGGAACGACTTGTTGGCCATTGCTCCGTCGTCGGTGAGGAAGTATTCCTCGTTGAGCGCCCAGCCGATGCCCTGCACTGCGCCGCCCTGTATCTGCCCTTCGGCGTATTGCGGATGAACAGCCTTTCCCACGTCCTGGACCGCTGTGTATCTGATGACATCGGTTTTACCGGTGGCGAGATCGACTTCGAGATCGCAAATGTGAACCCCGTAAGCGGCTCCTGCAGATGACGGGTTGACTGAAGCGGTAGATGTGACCGGACCGCCGGTTGGATCGAGCCTTCCGGCCAACTCCTGAATGCCTATCGTCTGGCCATCTGACGAGAACATCCCATCGGCGAAGTCGATCTTGTCTACCTCGGTCTCCCACAGGTTGGCGAGCCGGTCTTTCAGTTCGTCCACCAGCTTGTGGGCTGCATTGTAGGCAGCAAGACCGGTCGCGTAGGTCGTTCGCGAACCACCTGTCACGCCGGTGAAGCCGATCGAGTCGGTGTCCGGGATGCTCGGGTGGACGTCCTCGGCCGGGATGCCGAGGACTTCGGCGGCCTGCATGGCTATCGAGGCCCGGGTGCCACCGATATCGGCTGAACCCTCGTTCATCATTACCGTCCCGTCGTCCTGAAGCATCAGGTCGCAGGTCGATTTCCCCCCGCCGTTCATCCAGTAAGCAGTAGCGATTCCGCGGCCTCGCGCCTTTCCAGCGGGAGCGTCACCGAGCGGTGAGTTCCAGTGGTCGGAATCCCTGGTTGCTATAAGACACTCTTCAAGCCCAACCCGGGGGAACTGTACTCCGTCGCCACGTCGTGTACCCTCACGGGCCGCGTTGTCGAGGCGGAACTGAATCCTGTCGAATCCCATCTCTTCGCAAATCTCATCGACGACCGACTCGATCGCAAACGAGGCCTGCGGTGAGCCGGGCGCGCGATAAGCAGCGGATTTTGGCTTGTTTACGAGGACGTCGTACCCGGTGATTCGAGAAGCGGGCCAGTTATAGCAAGCAAACACGCAGATTGCCGCGGCACCGACTGCTGAACCGGGATAGCCACCGGATTCGAAAATCAGATCGGTGTCGGCAGCGGTTACTTTTCCTTCTTTGGTGACGCCAATCTTCATGCGGATTTTGCCGCCGGGTGCCGGGCCGGTGGCCTCGAAAACCGCTGTCCGTTCCATGACCAGCTTTACCGGTCGCCCGCCGGATTTTCGCGAAAGAAGGGCAGCAATGGGAGCGAGATAGACTTTTGTTTTTCCGCCGAACCCGCCGCCGATTTCGACGTAGTTCACTTTTACGCGTGATTCGGGCACGCCGATCATGCCGGCGGTCTGTGCTCGTACTCCAAACGACCCCTGTGTGCTGGACCAGACGGTAATGTTGCCGTCCTCCGCCCAAACGGCCGTGGCGTTGTGAGGTTCGATGTAACCCTGGTGGATCATCGACAGGGAGAACGTGCGCTCGATCACCAGATCGGACCTGTCAAATGCCTGTTCTAAGTCGCCAAATTCATGTCGGAATACCTTGGCAATGTTCGTGTTAGGTACGTCCTCACCGAGGTGATCGCCGACAAGTGATTCGAGAATGATCGGTGCGTCTTCGGCCATGGCCGTGTCAACGTCGGAGACGTTTGTAAGGACATCGTACTCGACCTTGATCTTGTTGGCGGCTTCTTGCGCCGTGTTGCGATCGATGGCGGCTACGGCGGCGACTACGTGACCTGTGTAGTGCACCTTGTCGTCGGCCATCACGTTTGCCTGGTCGCGTTTGAGGTTTACGACATCTTCACCGGCTGATATCTCTCGTTCATCCGCAACCGGGAAGTCAGCATGAGTCAGTACGGCAAACACTCCGTCCATCGACTCGGCGGCAGAGGTGTCGATGCTCTTGATGCGGGCGTGGGCGTGCGGGCTGCGAATTACATCGCCCCAAATCAGGCCGGGGACTTTGACATCACCGCCATAGACGGCGCGTCCCGTTACCTTGTCCAGACCATCGTGCCTGATCGGGCTTTTGCCTACAACTTTGTAGTCGGTCTTTGTGTCGTACGTTGCGACCATTCGATTTCCTTTTTGGATCTTTTTTATTTGATCCGAATGCTGACCTGATTGAAGGTTCTGCTATAAGTTTGCCTGATTTTCTGGCAAACAAGTAGGCCGGAAAGCTGAAAATCAGCTCCCGGCCGTTTTGTTAGTTACTTATTAGGCAACTTATTCCCAGAATTCCGTTAGCTGAGCGCTTCCATGATGCTTCCTGCATTCATGGGGGTGTTGTAAAGCCTTGTACCGATAGCATTGGCGATCGCGTTGGCGATGGCTGGTATCGGCGGGCAGATGGGCGTTTCACCGACCCCGCGTACCCCGTACGGGTGGAGTGGGTTCGGGACTTCGACCAGTATCGTGTCGATTGGCGGGAGGTCGAGACTAGTCGGCATCCGGTAATCGAGGAAGCTGGAATTGGCCATCGAGCCGTCTTCCTCCATGTAGTACTCCTCGTTGAGCGCCCATCCAATTCCCTGCACGGCGCCGCCCTGTAGTTGCCCCTCGACGTATGAAGGGTGAATTGCAGTACCGACGTCCTGAATCGCAGTGAACCGAACGACATCGGTTTTGCCTGTTTCGGTGTCGATGTCGATGTCGACGATGTGCAGTCCAAAACCATCGCCGGCCGATTCGAGATCGACGTTGCCTATTGAGGTAGCCGGTCCGCCGAGATCAGCCAGCTTGCCCGCGAGTTCTTTGAAGCCGATGGTCTTTTCAGACTCGGCTTTCGAGTTGAATATGCCGTCGCTGAAGTCGATGTCTTCTTCGTTGATGTCCCAGAGGATGCCTACGCGTTTTTTGAGTTCGTCAACAAGCTGGTTCGCCGCGATCCAGCAGGCGTATCCAGTCGCGTATGTAGTACGAGAACCGCCGGTCACGTCTGTGTAGCCAACCAGTTCGGTGTCGACAACAGAGGGCCGGACATCATGTGCTCCGATGCCAAGGACCTCGGCGACGTGCATCGCCATCGCAACTCGCGTGCCACCAATGTCGGGCGAACCCTCTACAAGCGTTACGGTGCCGTCGCTGTTTACTGCCAGGTTGACAGATGATTTCAGCCCGATGTTGAACCAGTAACCGCTCGCCATGCCGCGACCGCGTTTCTTTCCTAGTGGCGGGTCGCCGAGTGGTGCATTCCAGTGGTCTGAGTTCTTCGCCGCTTCGAGGACCTCTTCCATGCCGATCTTCGAGAACAGAACCCCGTCTCCACGGCGGGTCCCCTCACGAGAAACATTGTCGATTCGGAACTGCATTGAGTCCCAGCCAGCCTCCTCGCAAAGTTCCTCCACAGCCGATTCCATGGCGAATGCGACCTGCGGAGAGCCCGGTGCGCGGTACGCAGCCGTCTTCGGTTTGTTCACTACGACGTCCCAGCCGTCGATACGTGTGTTTGGAATCTCGTATGGTGCATATACGCACATTGCGGCGGGGCCGATGACTGAACCGGGGTTTGCACCGGCCTCGAACCAGATATCGGCCGTAGCGGCGGTCAACTTGCCGTTCGAATCGGCACCCAGCTTGATAATCATTCTTCCGCCGGGGGTGGGCCCGGTGGTCTCGAATATAGCGACCCGCTCCATCACCATCTTGACCGGTCGCCTGGACTTCCGAGAAAGAATCGCCGCGATCGGCTCGAAATATACCGGGATCTTGCCGCCGAACCCACCGCCAATCTCGAGGGGCGTGACTTTCACCTTCGAAACATCGACCTGGAGGATTCCAGCGATCTGAGTCCGGGCGGCGAAAGCACCCTGGGTACTTGTCCAGATCTTGATGCGGTCTTCCTCGTCCCAAACAGCGGTGGCGTTGTGCGGTTCGATATAACCTTGGTGAACCATCTGCATGTTGTACTCACGCTCTATGGTGTGAGCTGCCGAGGCCATGGCGCCTTCAACATCGCCGAATTCGTGCCGGACGTGCTCGGCCATGTTTGTGTTGGTGACATCTTCGCCAAGGTCGTCGCCAACCAGGTCTGGTAGCACGATGGGTGCATCGGGCGCGAGTGCGTCCGTCACGTTGGTGACCGCCTTCAGGACCTCGTATTCAACTACCACCTTACGAGCGGCTTCTTCGGCCGTGTACCGGTCGACAGCTGCCACAGCCGCTACGGGATGACCTCGATAGACGACTTTGTCGTCGGCCATCAGCTTGTTCGACGCCCACTTGAAGTTGACGTTGCCTTCGCCGAGGTCGACAAGCTTGTCGAGTGCCTCGGGCATGTCGGCCCCGGTGATTACTGCGAGAACACCGTCCATCGCCTCGGCTGCCGAGGTGTCGATCGACTTAATGTTGGCGTGGGCGTGAGGGCTTCGCACGCAAACACCCCATATCAAACCCGGCAGTGTCAGGTCCCCGCCGTAAATCGCCCGTCCTGTCACCTTGTCGTATCCGTCATGCCTGATGGGGCGCGTGCCGATGACTTTATAGTCGGTCTTTGGCTCGAATGTTGCGACCATTTTCTCTCTCCACGCCGGGGTCCGGGCCCGGGCCAGAATCGATGCGAAGGCAGCCGGGTAAGCGCCGGCCACACACGACGTTCAATTGTTAGCTGCTTGCTTTTTGGACGGCTCGGATGATTTTGTCGTAACCGGTGCAGCGGCACAGGTTTCCCGCGAGCCAGTGCCTGATGCGGCCCTCACTGGGTGACGGTTCGTTATCCAGCAGGCCCTTGGCGGCAACCAGGAATCCGGGAGTGCAAATGCCGCATTGGAGCGCTGCTTCTTCGAGGAATGCCTGCTGAAGGGGGTGAAGCCCATCTGCACTGGCCATGCCCTCGACGGTGTCGACATCTTTGCCATCGACTTCTGCGCCGAGTACGAGGCAGGAATCGACAATTCGGCCGTCTACGCTTACCGTGCACGCACCGCAATTGCCGTCGAGGCAGCCTTCCTTGGTGCCGGTGAGTCCAATGAGTTCACGAAGGGTATCGAGCAGGCTCATGTATGGCGGCACGAGCAGTTCGTGCGCCTGACCGTTGATGGTCGTTTTTACGTGAACCATGCCCGGGGATGAAGTGGTCATTTGTCTGTTAGCCCCTTGCTCGCTCAACGGCCTGGTTGATCATCCGGCCTGTGAGGACATTTATGAGTTGTTTTCGCTGTGCGATCGTCCCGCGCATGTCGGTTATTGGAGTGGATGCGTCGGTGGCGAGTGCTGCGGCCGCGGCGATCGTGTCGTCGTTGATCGGCTTTCCGGCGAGGCTGTTACCAGCTGCACTGGCCAAGATCGGCGTCGGACCGACCGAGGCAAGAGCTATTCGTGCAGAGACGAAGTTCTGGCCCGAAGAGTCGAGTATTACCGAAACGCCGACACCGGCCACTGCGATATCCATCTCATTTCGGGGGATGAACCTTGTGTAGGCCGCACCGAAGTTGGACGGGGGCCTGGGCATTGAAATGCTGACCAGCAGTTCGCCATTTTTCAGGACGGTCTGGCTTGGACCGGTGCAGAAATCTTCTACCGCAACATCGCGGCTGCCACCGGGACCGGCGATGTGTGCAACTGCGCTGTGGACGATGAGGGGACAGATGCCATCCGCGGAAGGCGCCGCGTTGCAGAGGTTTCCGCCAAGGCCAGCGCGTGACTGGATCTGTATGCCACCGATTATCGCGGTGCCGTCCACGATGCACGGATAGTCCGAGGCGACTTCTTCGTTCTCGTAAACCTGGTAACAGGGAACGCCTGCACCAATGGTGAGACCGTCGTTTCCGACAGTCAGGGTCATAAGTTCGGGAATGTTCTTGATGTCGACAACGGCATCAAGCTCCCAGGCGTTGGCGCGTGCTTTGACCAAGAGGTCGGTTCCACCGGCAAGCGGTCGTGCGCGGTCGCCGTGTTTGTCTAACACAGCGACCGCTTCGTCTACTGTGCCTGGGGCAACGTATGCAAACGGGTGCAAGTGCCCTCTCCTTTCAAGTGTTTATACAAAATTGTCGAGCCGATAACACTGGAATATCGGCAAGAATACCCGGAGTCCGGGCAGGCAATTCGGGAACCCTGAAGTTCTTCCGAGGTGAGCGCGCTCATTATGCCCACAGGCGAGCCTAGCCGCAACTAAAAATTCTTGACCGGTTTCGTGCGCCGAATAAACGTCACGGCATCATCACTTGAATGTGCGGCCCAGGTGGTGGATTTAAGGTGAAGTTTAGGCAGCCGCTCCCGGCTTCTGGCCGGAAGCGAGGTTCGCACTTGCCGAACCCATCCCGAAGTAGCGGAGCAGCCGCTGTCCTACCAGCACGGTAGCCAGGACCACGATTGTACCGCCGATGATCATGGCGGTCGGCGCGTCGAACCGCTGTGCCAGGTAGCCCATGAGGAGCCCACCTAATGCCGATGCGCCCCAGGTGAGCTGGTTGATGCTCATTACGCGACCCCGGAACTCTTCGTCAACGAGGGTCTGCACGACTGTTGTGTTCATCGTCCCGAGTACTACTTTGAACCCGCCGATGATTCCGGCAACGATTACTGCAAGACTGAGTATTTCGATGCGCGCAAAGGTTAGCTGGGCTGCCCCGAGGCCGACGCCTGCGATGACGAGATAGAGCGCTGGTCGGACCCGCCGGCCAATCAGTGTTATTGCAGTCGTGGCAGCCAGTCCTCCTATTCCGGCTCCCAGTAAGAGTTGACCGAATACGTCGGTCCCGCCGGTAAATATTTCGTCCGTAAAGACAGGTAGCAGGGTGTCGAACGACGTACCGAACATGCCGAGCATGACACCGAGCAGAATGACTGCTGAAATAGCTTTCTGGTGCCTGAGGTATACGAAGCCCTGTAGCAGTCCGCCAAGCACTGTCTGGCTGGTTGCCGTTACCTTGTGACCCTGAGTTCGCATCATCAGTAATGTCAGGACGGTCAGCAGATAGGAAGTGCCGATGATGTAGAAAAGTCCGTGGAGGCCCCAGGCGGAGACCAGCGGGTCAAAGAGCATCGGTCCCACGATTGCAGCGGCACCGAACACAATCGAATAAAGGGCAATGGCACCCGCGAGGTGTTCTTTTGGCACGATCGTTGCCACCATTGCCGACCTCGAGGGTATATCGAAGGCGAGCAATGTTCCGGTTACAGACGATATCGCGAGGACGTGCCACGGCTCAACGTTTCCGCTGTGGATCAGAACCGCGGTCCCGAGGGTTGTTAGGGCGAACAGGAGTCGTGTGGCTCGCACGATCTTCAGACGGTTGAACCGGTCGGCAAAGACCCCGCCCCACATCGAGAAAATCAGCACTGGAGCCAGGTTTGCCGTTGCCACGAGGCCAAGCATTACTTCCGAACCCGTTAGTGTTCGCATGAGCCACAGTCGACCGTAGACGAGCGACCACATACCGATGTTAGAAAAGGCCGCGGCAATCCAGAAAAGCCTGTATTCACGGTATTTGAAGGCTGAATAACTGGTGCCGGAAAGAATCGAGACTCGCACTACGCGTTCAACCCTTCCAGACTCTCCGCTGACGTGTCCACTGGCCAGCGACGGGCGGGTTGTTTACATCGGGCCAAGCGGTGTTCCCAGTACATCCAGCTGACCGCCGCCAAGCATATGTATGTGCAGGTGGTCGACTATCTGTCCGGCATCGACGCCCTGGTTCACGGCGAGTCGATATCCGCCTTCAGCGATGCCAAGCCGAATGGCGATCCTGGCACCAACGCGAAGCAGATGACCAAGCAGCGCTTCATGTTGTTCGGTAGCACCCGTGATGTAGGTGACGTGTTCGCGCGGCACTATCAACACATGGACGTTGGCGAGCGGGTTGATGTCGTTGAAGGCAAAGCACTGATCGTCCGAATAAACCTCGGTCGAAGACTCCTCACCGTGGACGATGTTGCAAAACAGGCAGTCGGGTTGCCGGAGTTGATTTTCTTCTTCTTCTGCAGTCCACCACATAACGTAATTCCTTATAAGCCCATAGCGCTTGCGAGTATTGCCTTGTGAAACGCGGCGTCGCCGAAGTCTGTTTTCCATGCCAGGGCCCTGCGAGTATAAAGGTGCAGGTTGTGTTCCCACGTAAACCCGATGGCTCCGTGGCACTGGTGAGCGGTCCAGCAGAGGTCTGCGATTTTTTCACTTGCTGCAATTTTTGCCCGTGCAGCTCGGTCGACGGAATAGCCATCTTGTGAAAAACTCCACGCCGCGGCGTGGGCGAGGTGGTTTACCTGCTTGGCTGCGATTGCCATCTCGGCAAGGTGGTGCTGTACTGCCTGGAAGGAGCCGACCGGCCGCCCGAACTGCTGTCGTCCCGCGGTATATTCCACCGTTGAATCGACTACCGCTCTTGCGAGCCCGGCGAGTTGAGTTGCGCGCGCCACGCTTCCAGTAGCTACCAGTTCTGCAGCTGCGGCGACTGCCTCGGTACCGGTGGCCACGATGTTAGAGGTAGGCGCTTCTACCTCGTTGAAGGTCAGGCTGTAAACCGGGGTGCCTGAAGCGTGGTTGAGCGGGATCTGTTCGACTCCGGGCGATTTCCAGATCGGAACAACAACCATTGCGAATTGGTCATCATCGGTATTTACCAGAGTAAGCGCATGAGTCGCCTGGTTTGCGAACGAAACGAAACGCGCTTCGCCAGTGATGACGAGACCTGAGCCGGTGCGGTTAGCAACTGTGCCGGTGTTATGGGCGTCCCACGACGCATCTCGCCCAACAATTGCGGGCGTGATCAGAACATCACCGTCGGCGATTTGGGGGAGCAGTTCAGCCTTGAGCGCATCCTGACCGAATCGTTCCAGTATTCGTGCGGTGATCGCCGATTCGGCTATCGGTACCGGGGCAAGGGTCGCACCCAGTTCTTCCAGCAGCACGGCGAGATCGCTGAACGAGAGCCCGGCGCCGCCGTGTTGTTCGGAAACAGTGAGGGCCGGCCAGCCGAGTTCAACAACATCCATCCAGAGGTTCGCAGCGACTTCAGTATCACCGTCTGCGACCGCGCGTACGGTCGCAGGGCCGGAGCGGTCGGCCAGAAATTCGCGTGCAGAAGTGCGAATAAGTTTCTGGGTTTGTGTGAGTCCGAAGTCCAACCGATTCCCTCAGCCCGCTACCGTCGTGGCGCCCGTGGCAGGTTCAGCCCGCGTTGCGCAATGATGTTTTTCTGGATTTCGTTGGTGCCGGCAAGGATGGGTCCCGATGTGGCAAACAGACGCATTTTGAGAAAATTGCCTTGAAGTTCGGCCTGCTCCGAGCCGGGTTCCAGTGCGCCGTACATTCCCAGCAGTTCGGTGCCGTAGTCCAGCACTTTCGCGTAGATCTCGGTACCGGCGACCTTGCTGATCGACGCTTCGGCAGACGGCACTTCTCCCTGTCCCTGCCGCCATGCCACGTCGTAGCACAGGAGGCGCGCTGCCTCGATCTCGGTATTCAGAGATGCAAGTTTACCCCGGACTTCCGGATTGGTTTTCACCGTGCTGACAAGAGAATCGTCGTTCTTGACGTAGTCGACCAACTCTTCCAGCGCCGCTCTCGCCCATACCGCGTAGTCGATCCCCGACCGTTCAAAGTTAAGCACGGTCATGCCGACTCGCCAGCCATCGTTGAGATCGCCCACCAGGTTGGCTTGTGGCACGCGCACATCGTCGAATACGACCTGGTTGAAGCTGTGGACACCGGCCATGTTGATGATTGGTAGAACCTGGATCCCGGGGGTTTTCATATCGACCAGCAACAGGCTGATCCCTTTGTGGGGTGCTGCGTCGGGATCAGTCCGCACGAGCATGAACATCATGTCGGCACGATGGGCGAGCGATGTCCAGATTTTCGCGCCATTGACGATGAAATTATCGCCATCAAGTACCGCACGCGTTTGCAGAGACGCGAGATCGGAGCCCGAGTTTGGTTCCGAGTATCCCTGGCACCACTGCACTTCACCGCGTGCGATGGCCCCGAGGTGCTCGGCTCGCTGGGAATCGGAGCCGAACCGCATCAGGGTGGGGCCCAGCATGCGGGTGCCGAAGCGGTCGTGTCCGGGTGCCCTTCGGTAGGCCATTTCTTCGGCAAAGATGGTGTTCATCATCGGCGAGGAGTCGGCGCCGCCGTATTCAGTTGGCCAGCTCATGACGAACCAGCCGCGGTCGGCCAGTCCTTTTTTAATCTGCTGATTCAGTGCCCAGTGGTCGTCGCGCGATTCATCTGCGGGACCGTGCCAGTCAGCAGGGAGCGCGCCGTCGAGGAAGGCGCTTAATTTGCGTCTGAAATCGGATTCTTCTGGAGTAAAATCGAAGCGCAATGCCTGACCGGTCCCGGACTGATATCAGCTGATTCCGACATTTTCAAACGCGTCGGCCTGTCAGAGCTTCAGCTTCCAACAGACAGACATGTGACCGTTTTAACGATTCCTGGAACGCTGTGCATTCCATTGGTAATCAGATCGCCTATGCCCGGAAGGTCGTCAGCTTCGGCAACCGCGATGATATCGAATGGTCCGGTAACTGTGTCGACCTTCTTCATCGCCGGCAGGTTTTTTAGTGCCTCAGACACGTCGTGGGTCTTGCCGACGGCCGTTTCGATAAGGATGTATGCACGCGCAGCCAAATGATCTCTCCGTTGACCGTTGACTGTTGATGAATGGCAATCCTATTTGGACTTGGTCAACAGTGTCAAAACCCGAACTCGCTTTGGGTTGTCGTATCGTCAGTATTCCGCTGGTGACGAGGAGATTGCCTGGCTTCGGCCAACGAGGATCGTTTTTACATCGGTACTTCGCGTCGTCTCACCGAAGCCGAAGGCGGCGACTCGGAATATGTCGAATTGTAGGTACCGGTACTGCGGTCGGTCTGAGCAGCTCTTGCTGCTTCAAACGTAAGCCGCTGTGCCGGAACGTTCTGGTGGATAGATCGATTTACCGGGCCTGAATCTGCCAGTCGGCGGGGAGCGGTGGCCGGTGATGGCCGCTCCGTTTCAATGAGCCGCACAGGCGATACTTCCTCGGTTTCGGCTTCGAACGGGAAGTTCGCACTGACCGCCAGCAGGGTGAGGATGGTGACAGATGCGCCGCGTGGGGCGTACATCCCGGTTTCCCATTCGCTGATCGTCTGCTGGCGAATGCCAAGTTCGCGTGACAGCGCGGTTTGTGAAAGACCAAGATGGCTACGCAGGGCATGGATGTTTTCTGCCTGCCATTTGAAATCGGATGGAGGTGCGTTTCTTGTCAACATGATTAGCAAGTTACGCCGGTAATTTTATTGAGCCCTAGCGTTTTTCGAACACGCTTAACCGAGTTTCGCGAGTTGGTTGTGCTGCGAGCCGGGTGCCGGACCCTTTCGTTACTCGAACTTGAGCAGCTTTTCGAACCGGCTCGCGTCATCGAACGGCCCGACCACAGCGAGGACGAGGTTTTCGGCACTGATAATCCGATTGGCAACCCGCTTGATGTCGTCCAGGGTCACGGCTTCAATCTTCTCGATCACTGCGTCGACCGATTCGACCTTGTCGCGCAGCAGTTCCTGGATGCCCAGGAAGCTGGTTACAGCCCGGCTCTCTTCCATGCGGAGCATCATTCGCCCCTTCGTCAGTTCACGTGCCTGTGCCCACTCCGCTTCAGTTACCCCATCACGCATCTTGCCGAGTTCACCAAGGATTACGGGGATCGCCTCGTCGATGCGTGCAGGGTCGATTCCCGATTCAACAATGAACGCCCCGCAGTCGCTGTAAAATGCCACGCCGCTGTGGATGTCGTAGGCCAGTCCCCTTTGTTCACGCACCTCCTCAAACAGGCGGCTGCTCATCGATTCGCCAAGAATCACCGACATTAACGCCAGGGCATATCGATCGGGGTCGTCTTGTGAAAATCCGGGAAGACCGAATGCGATGTGGGCCTGTTCTGTAGGGCGGTGCTCCAGTGCGACTCGGGGACCGTCGGTCTTGCTTTCAAACGGGTACATCGGCAGGATTTCACCATCCTGGAGCCCGCCGAGCAGTTCGGTCAGCTGTTCGACCACGTCATCGTGTTCGATGTTCCCGGCAACTGCGATTACGGTGTTGGACGCGACGTACTGGGTTTCCAGGTATTTGCGCATCTCGTCACGGGAAATCGCGCCGACCGACTCGACAGTCCCCGCAATATCGCGTCCCATGGGCTGGTTGGGCCAGAGGAGTTCGTCCAACAGCATCGAGGCTCGGGCACCGGGCGAATCGAAAGAGGCGCGTATCTCCTCGTAAACGACCTGTTTTTCCTTGTCTATGTCCTCGTCCCGGAATAGTGAGTTAAGCGCCATGTCGGAAAGTAGGTCGATCCCCTCACGGTAGTGTGGCTGGGCGAGACGGCACCAGTAACCGGTGACCTCGCGGTCGGTAAACGCGTTGAGCGAACCTCCTACTCCCTCCACCACTTCGGATATCTGGCGCGGTGTCGGCCGGGTGGGAGTTCCTTTGAACAGCAGGTGCTCGAAGAGATGCGAAGCGCCGGCGAGTTCGGGTGTTTCGTATCGCGAGCCGGCCCCGAACAGGAAGATGATGCTCACGGCGTTGGTGTGACGGAACGTGCTTGTGAGAATTCTCAGGCCGTTTGGCAGGACGGTTCGATCGAATGAGGTGACGACAAGCGGTTGGGTATCAAGTGTGGTCAATTGCGGGTTACTGACTTTCCGTATCTGGATCGCACGCGAGAAAATGGTTGAAATCAAGCGTAGGTGTGCAGGAGTCGGTGGTCAAACCAACTTTTGAGAAAGGCACAGAGATGCGCGGTCGCAACATGGTCCATAACACGGGAATAAAGCGATACCTATCGAAATCCCGGCTTGATGCGTACTGAGTAGCAGCGTCTGCGGGTGTATTTCGCCAACATTTTTCGTGCTTCGTGCACAAGCGGCCTCGGAACGTGGATGCGCTCGATAGAAAGCCGACGATAGAATTCTTCTCCATGCGTGAACAACAGCGTGCCAGCTTGCCGGGTTCCCAAATTGTTTCCGGGCAAGATTCGCACTTCGTCATAGATAACTATTCTTCGGATCGGGCGGATCGAGGATTTTCTTTTAGCCGCGTCAGATTTCCGCGGATGTCCGCGCGCATTGGGCTGGCGCTGATCCTTCTCCTCGCTGTGAGCCTGCGTCTTTACGGGATCAACTGGGACCAGGGCGGTCTGTTCCACCCCGACGAGCGGGCGTTTCTCGGACAGGTCAACGATCTTCAGTTTCCAGAGGGCGAGGAATGGTCGGATATTTTCGACCCGGCAGCCAGCACGCTGAACCCCGGATCTTTTAACTGGGGCAGCCTTCCGCACTATGCGCTGAAGTCGATCCAGTACGCAGTTTCTCCGTTCAAGTGGATGAATCTTTTTGAACTGCGTTTCGCGGGCAGGGCGCTATCGGCGTTTTCCGATGTGGCGACCGTTTTACTGGTCTTCATGATCGGTCGTGCGGTGTTCAGCAGCAGGGTGGGCCTGCTGGCGGCGTTGCTTTCAGCGGTGGCAGTTCAGCAGGTTCAACTGAGTCATTTCTTTGCCGTAGATACGTTTATGACGACATTCATTGTCGCAACGGTCTACTACTCGATTCGTGTTGCACAGAGTGGTCGGAAGCGCGATTCGGTGCTGGCCGGGGTGATGTTCGGGCTGGCGGTGGCAACCAAGTTTTCAGTATTGCCCCTGGCGTTCACACTCGTTCTCGCACACCTGATTTATGCAACGTCACGCAAGGGCGACCGGTTCAACCTTGATGGCCTGGCATCGGACGATTCGGCAACGCGGCAGTGGGTTACGTACAAGAACCTGTTGATCACCGTGACGGCGACTGTTGTGGTACTGGTTGTCACCCAGCCGTACATGTTTCTCGACTTCGGGACCTACATCGACAATATTTCGACCCAGGGTCAGATGGTTCGTCGCGAGGTCGATTTTCCGTTCACGCGTCAGTATGAGAACACGCCGAAATACATTTACCATATAGTCCAGCTGGGCACCTGGGGGCTGGGACCGGCGCTCGGGATAACGGTGTGGCTGGGCTTGATTGGCGCGGTGATCGCCGCGGTGCTGGCGCAGCGAAAGGCCGACCTCGTGATACTGGCCTGGGTGCTGCCGTATTTGCTGATTACCGGCTGGCTCGATGTGAAGTTCATGCGGTACATGATGCCAGTCACTCCGTTCCTGGTTCTTTACGGCGCCCGGGTGTTGTGGTGGGCCTTCGAGGCAGTAAAAGCGGCGTGGCCCCGGCGGCGCTGGCTGCAGGTTGCGCCGATTGTGTTGGTGCTGGTGTTTACGGCTCACTATTCGCTTTCGTTCATGAGCGTGTACTCGGGGGTGCACCCTTTGAATGAGGTTTCGAGCTGGCTGCGTGACAACGCGCCGGAGGGTTCCGTTGTAGTCCAGGAGCACTGGGAAGAGGGTGTTCCCGGTGTTGTCGGGCTACGCATGCACGAACGGGTTGAACTGTATAACCCGGATAGCCCACAAAAGTTTGAACGGCTGACAGAACAGTTGTCCGGGGCCGACTATTTTGTGTTGCTCAGTAACCGTCTCTACGCGACCATCCCGCGACTGCCCGACCGCTACCCGGTAACCTCAAATTTTTACGAAAAACTTTTCGCGGGTGAGCTTGGATTCGAGATGGTAGATTCCAGTGGCCGTTACGCCGGCGGTCTGGGAGTGGACTATTACGAAGACCCGTTC
The DNA here is from genome assembly GCA_913048295.1 of uncultured Dehalococcoidia bacterium. GTDB lineage: Bacteria > Chloroflexota > Dehalococcoidia > Lucifugimonadales > Lucifugimonadaceae > Lucifugimonas. The sequence continues at coordinate 50,637 of CAJWWK010000003.1, read as the reverse complement.
GCGAGGCTGGAGTTCGGGCCGCCCGAAGGGTTCGAGCCGCCGTCCAGTGGTTTTCTGACTGCCGGGTTTGGGTGGGCCGATGAGAGTTTCTCGGTCTACGAGCACCCACAGACTTTTGTGTTCGAGAACACCGGCGATTATTCAGCGGAGGAACTGGCCGACGCGATCGGCGTATCCGAATTTGGTTCACAAGGGTTTGTCAGTACCGAAATCGGGCTGCTGCTTTCAGATGAAGTTGCCTCAATACAGCAGTCGGGCGGCACCTGGAGTTCGATCACATTCTTGAGGTGGCTGCCAGATTGGCTGACTCCCATAGTGTGGTACGCGGCAGCCCAATTATTTGCGCTGGCTGTGTTGCCAATCGCGTTCGTGGTGTTCAGGCCGTGGCCGGATGGCGGGTACCTTTTTGCCAAGCCGCTGGGACTTGTGCTGGTAGCGACTACCGCGTGGCTGCTTGTCAGCGCGAACATCGTTACTTTCAGCTTCCTGACCGTTCTTTTCGCATTGTTGATAGTGGCGGCGGTTTCCTACTTCGTGACCCGGGCGACCGGTGGTGACTTTCTGTCGCATCTGAAGGCGAACGCCCGCCGGTTTATGTGGATGGAACTGCTGTTGCTTGTTGCGTTCGTTGCTTTCCTGCTGGTTCGGGCTGCCAACCCCGATCTATGGGAGACGTACAAGGGTGGCGAAAAGCCAATGGATTTTGCGTATCTCAACGCCGTGGTCCGTTCGACGACCCTTCCGCCCTACGACCCGTGGTACGCGGGTGGGTATCTGAACTACTACTACTTCGGACAGTTCATGATCGCTTCGTTGATCCGGTTCACAGGCATCGTCCCGTCGGTCGCGTACAACCTTGCGGTGCCGCTGTTGTTCGCCTTTACCGTGGGTGGTGTTTACTCGATAGTGAGTGGTCTTGCCGAACTGACATTGCGGGCCCGGCGGCTTCCGGCGTGGTCGAAGCGATCCCCGATATATGCGGGCCTGGCGGCGGCGGTTTTGGTGGCCGTAGCCGGGAACATCGACGGTCTGCTGCAGCTGCTTCAGGGTGCGTCGCGGGTGTTCTTTCAGGACGGGATGTTTGGCGAGTTCGACTTCTGGCGAAGTTCGAGGATGATGGAACCCGATACCGGTGCCAACGAGATTACCGAGTTCCCTTATTTCACATTCCTGTTTGCCGACCTGCACGCACATTTGATAGCGATACCCATAGCGATCACCGCGTTCGCCGCGACTATCGCGGCGTACCTGCGGATTGGGCGAAGACGACCGTGGGCGGAATCGCTGGCAGGGCTTTTTGTCATCGGTGTTCTGGTCGGTTCGCTCAGAACCATTAATGCCTGGGATTTTCCGACGCAGCTGATGCTTGCCGGGGCGTTCCTGGTGGGTGGTCACTTGCTCACATCCGGTCGCACACTGATCGACCGCCTGGTGGTTGGCGTCGTGAGCACAGTGTTCGTGGTTGTAGTCGGGCAGCTGGTTTACCTGCCATTTCACGTGAATTTCGAGCTGTTTAACGATGGGGTGATAAAGAGCCAGTTCAGAACGGACCTGTGGCGATACGTCGTGATCCACTCGATATTCCTGTTGCTCGTCGTGAGCTGGCTCGTATTTATGCTGCGAGAGCGACTTCCGGGTGTATTGACAGCGCTCGCGAGCGGACCGGCGTATGGCTCGGGGCTCAGGGGGTGGACCTGGCCGGTTGCGATGGTGTTGGTGGTAGCGGTTGCAGTTACGCTCGCCGTCAGCGGATTTGCGACCATCTCGTTCACCATCGTGCTTAGCGTGGCGGTACTGGGAGTTGGTCTGGCCGCCCGGCGGGCTGCGCAGCCGGGCACAAGGTATTTGTTGGTGGCCGTCGGAATGGTGGGCATGGCGATGGCGATGGCAGCCGGAGTCGATGTGTTCACGGTGAAAGACGACATCGGCCGAATGAACACGGTGTTCAAGTTCTATCTTCAGGCGTGGGTGTTACTTGCAATGGCATCGTCGTATTTCCTGTGGGTGCTTGCGGACGCGGGAAAGCTTTCACTGAGTAAACTCCGGGCAGGCCGTGGTGTGTGGCTGGGTTCGCTTGCGGTTCTTGCAGTCGGAGTAATGATTTATCCGGTTCTCGGGACTCGTGACAGGAATGCCACGCGGTTTGAGACAAACGCACTCGCACTTGACGGAATGTCGTACATGGAATCGGCCACTTACTTCGATAAAGAAGGCCCCCTTACGCTGAAGTACGATTTCGATGCGATCAAGTGGATGCAGCAGAATGTAGAGGGCTCCCCCGTGATCATCGAGGGATTGAGTCACCTTTACAGTTGGGGAAACCGTATATCGGTATACACCGGGCTACCCTCGGTTATCGGCTGGGACAACCACCAGAATCAGCAACGCGCCGGGTATTCATTTACGGTCGCCGCACGGCGGGCAGAAATAGACGATTTCTACAATTCACCGTTGCGGTTCACTGCTCTCCAGACCCTCGATAATTACGACGTAAAGTACGTTTACGTTGGCGAGATGGAACGGGCCAAGTATTCGATAATTGGGTTGTTTAAGTTCGAGCGGATGGCCTCGGATGGGCTGGTCCAAGTCTACCCTCCATCCGGCTCCGATCTGGATACACCGGTAATCATCTATGAGTACACGCCGCGCGAGCGTTAGTCGCTTGTGTGGGCGTTATGCTCCGTGCTCGCTCGTTGACGAACGATTACTCTGCGTCTTCGGGAACGATCAGGCCGTAGTCATCGTCGTGCCGTTGGTAAACAACATTTATTTCACCGTTTTCCTTGTTGCGAAACACGTAGAAGTTGTGGCCCAGCATTTCCATCTGTTCGGCTGCGTCCTCAACAGTTTCCAGCGCTATCGCGTGTCGCTTCGTTCGGACCAGCTGGCCGTGTGCGAGAGTCTGGACATCGCCTTCGTCCGCCGTGTCGTCCGCAGTGGTCTGGGCCAGCTGTTCTGCGACTGCGAGCCCCAGTCCACCAGCGGCATCTTTCCGAGATTTCCTAGAATAGCGGGTCTTATATCTGCGGATCTGCCGGGTAACGGTATCCGAAACGTGGTCGATTGCCGTGTAGGGCGTATCGCCGCGCATTTCGCCGCGAATTACACCCCGCTTCATCCTGATCGTCACTTCAGCGATGTAACGTTCGTCTTCTTTTCGGGTTTGCTCTTTTCGGATCAGCAGAAATACAGGCACCGGGTCACGAAACCTTCGATTAAGGATGCTCAACCGCTTTTCGGCGTATTTCTTGATCGCGTCGGTGAGAGTCGTGTTGTTCGCGGTGATTGTCAGTTCCACGTTTCGCTCAATTCGAGCTAATAACTACCTTCTTGACCTGTTCTCGCGAGCCGGGTCGTGAATTAGGCTCTAGTCCGTCAGTTAGTTATTCTATTGCCGCTCCGCCCTGCAGATACCAAGCTAGTCATGAGTTTTCACCGGTAATGATCGCCAGTTTCAAAGGTTTCGCGTCTTATGCGCTGAACCTGGCATTTCCATCCTCCTGCGTCCATTGCGGCAGGGAGGGGGAGTTACTCTGCCATACCTGCATTGCGGAGTCGACCGCGGTACCGGCAAACGTGTGTAGAAAGTGCGCCGAATCGCTTACGAAGGCTGGCACCTGCGCCCGTTGCATCGCCGAGCGCTCCAGTCTCGACCGGCTGTACGGTTCCTACATGTACGACAGCCCTGTCGGTTCGGCGATCAAGGCTTTCAAGTTTGACGATATTCGGGCGCTGGGACCGGTGCTTGGCAGCCTGTTCAACACCGAGGGTCTGCTCAGGAGCGAGGCCGACCTTGTGGTGCCTGTTCCCCTCCACAGTTCACGAGTGCGCTCACGGGGCTACAACCAGTCCGAGCTATTCAGGCAGCTGTCGGCGCGCCGGCTCGGGGTGGATTTTCTTAGCGGCGTTCTGATTCGCGCCCACAGCACGGTGCCGCAGACCGAACAGCCGACTGCGGTTGCCAGACAACGGTCGCTTGCGGGCGCTTTTGAGGTCGGGTCCGGTAAGCCCGGTAGTGCAGCCGGTGACGTCGTTGGCAGGTGGATTCTGTTGGTGGATGACGTTACTACTGGTAGCACCGCGAAGTCGTGCGCTTCGGTGTTGAAATCTGCGGGTGCCGATTGGGTGGGTGTTGCTGCGCTCGCGGTCCAGCCGATCGGGGGGTTTAAATGATTTCAGCCGCGGCATTTTCAGGATGACCGAAATTCGGGCGGTGTTTTTCGATCTGTACGGCACGCTTGCGGGTTTCGACCCCCCTCGTGAAGAGATTCAGGCGCGCGCTGCGACAAAATTCGGGTTTAAGGTGACGAAACAGGGCATCGACGCCGGGTATCACATGGCGGACGAGTTTTTGACGGGCCAGAACGCCACTCGACCAGTGAGGACACTGAACGTTAACGAGCAGTGGGCGTTCTTTTCACGCTTCGAGCAGTTGATACTCCAGGGAGCGGGGTACGACGTTGAGCTTGCGACCGCCGCGCAGGTGTGGAGTGAAGTGCAAAAACAGGAGTATCGGTTCGCGTTGTTTCCTGATGTGATCGGCGGACTCGACCAGATCAGATCGCGCGGACTGTCCGTTGGAGCAATATCGAACATCAATCAGTCGGCGGAGAAACTGTGCGACGAGATGAAACTGACCGGCCACGTCGACTTTGCCGTCACGTCTGGAGAGACGGGATTCGAAAAGCCGGATCCGAGAATTTTTGAAGCGGCGCTATCGAAGGCCCGGGTAACTGCGGACGAGGCCTTGTTCGTGGGTGATCAACTCGAATCGGACATTTATGGAGCGGAAAACGCCGGTCTGAGACCGATCTTGATGGACAGGTATAACGGGTATCCGAACTATGAAAAACATCCGCGCGTGACTGATATGGAATCGACGATGGCGCTGATCGACGAAATGATGGCCGAATAGTGCGTATCATCTTCAGCTGTTGACCAATCCGGTTGTTGCTTTCAGCACCGTCCGAAGAATCGCAGGAATTACGCAGATGAAAATTGAACGAGTGGAGTCGGTCCTTGCGGGGAACATGCAGATCGTCCGGATATTTACCGACAACGGTCTGGAAGGAATCGGCCAGTCCGCCTGCTGGGGGTACCTGGAAGCATCCGATGCCGTCGTAAAGAAGTTTTCTGAGTATCTTGTCGGCCAGGACCCGCTTCAGATAGAGCACCACTGGCAGTACCTGTACCGGATGGGGCCGTTCAGGGGCTCGGTGATCTCCGGCGCGCTAAGTTCGGTCGACATCGCGCTGTGGGACATCAAGGGCAAGGCGTTCGAGGCCCCGGTGTGGCAACTGCTCGGTGGCAAGGTGCGAGAGAAGATTCGTCTTCACCTGCTGATGGGCGGAAGCATGCAGGACGGCACAACCGTTGCCGAGGGGTTGCGGCTGAACGCCCTGGCTGCTGCGGAAGAGGGATTCACGGCGATCAAGACCGACCCGCTGCCGATCGGCTTTGAATCGATGACCCTTGCGCGGCTGATTCACGACACGCGCGAGAACGTGGCTGCGATGCGGGAGGGTGCGGGGCTCGATGTAGACATCATCCTGGAGATCCACCGGAAGCTGACCCCGATGAACGCGATCGCGCTTGCCGAGCACCTGGTTGAGTTCAGGCCGTTGTTTTACGAGGATCCGGTGCAGATCGATTCGATCAAGTCACAGGGTGAAATAGCGAAGCGCACGACGCTCCCGGTTGCCAACGGCGAGCGAATGCACAATATCTGGGAGTTCAGAGAGCTGTTCGAGGCCGGGGGGAGCCAGTATGTAAGACCGGACCTCGGACTGGGCGGCGGTATTACACAGGTGAAGAAGATCGCAGGCCTTGCTGAGTCGTACCACTCGGCGCTCGTCACCCATAACTTTTTAGGCCCTGTTCTCACGGCGGCAGCCTGCAGTATCGATACGTCCATACCGAACTTCCTGACACAGGAATACACGAAGGCGGACGAGGCACCTGAGAATTCGATGTTCACCACGGCGTGGAAACGCGAGGGCGGGTTTATTCCGGTTCCCGATTCACCGGGAATCGGTGTGACGGTTGATGGCGACGCCTTAATGGCGCGGGCGTTTGATCCGCGGGGTCTGGGCGTCCCGATTCGTATTGATGGGTCGGTCGGGTATTCGGTTTAGTCGGGATTCATTGGACCAGTTCCCCCTCGCCGCAGCCTCTCCCTGATGGAGAAGGAGCGTATGGGAACGTGAGTCTCGGATACAGGTTCCGTAGACGCTCAGTCGGAGATGGCAAGTCGAGACGGGTAGCGCGTAGCTTCGCCGCGCGGTAGGCTCCGAAGACACTTTTTACCTGAACCGGAGCGAACATTGCCTGACGCCGTATCGAATCCACATCGCCTGCCTTCCATCGTCGTGCCATCGCACTATCGGATTACGCTCGCTCCTGACCTTGCAGAAGCGACGTTTTCGGGCAGCGTCGAGATCGAAGTAGAGGTCGGGCAGTCGACCGGACAGATTCAGCTCAACTCCGCCGACCTGCAGATTTCGTCGGCATGGGTGCTCGATGCGATCGGTGCGAGAACCGACGCGAGCGGAATCGAGCACGACGTAGATATGGAGCGGGTGACACTGGGCTTTAGTTCGGAATTGTCGCCGGGTCCCTACACGATAGGCGCTGATTTCACCGGAATTCTGAACGACCAGCTACACGGTTTTTACCGGTCGACTTTCACTGATGAAGACGGTATAGAGCACACGATCGCCACCACGCAGTTTGAGAGCACCCACGCCCGACGGGCCTTCCCCTGTTTCGATGAACCTGCCTTCAAGGCGTCGTTTGGTGTGACTCTCGACGTGCCAGTGGGTGAGTTCGTTGTTTCCAACGGTCCGATCGTCTCCGAAACCGGTCTTGGCAATGACCTGAAACGGGTGCTGTTCGAAGACACGATGGTGATGTCGACCTACCTGGTGGCTTTCATCGTGGGTCCTTTCGAGGCTACCGACCCTGTTGATGTTGATGGCGTACCGCTACGGATTGTCCACCCGGTTGGCAAGGGCCACCTGACTGACTACTCGCTCGAAGCCGGTGCGTTCGCGCTGAGGTTCTTCGCGAAGTATTACGGCATTCCGTATCCAGGGCAGAAACTCGACATGGTGGCGGTGCCTGACTTCGCGTTCGGGGCGATGGAGAACCTCGGCTGCATCACCTACCGGGAAGTATTGTTGCTGGTCGACAAATCGCGGTCCACCGAGCCTGAACTGCTGCGGGTCGCCGACGTGATCGCGCACGAAATTGCTCACATGTGGTTTGGCGATCTGGTGACGATGGAGTGGTGGAACGGGATCTGGTTGAATGAGGCGTTCGCTACTTTTATGGCGACGATGTCTTCGGATAATTTCAACCGCGAGTGGAGCCGCTGGAACCAGTTCAGCCTTGAGCGTTCTATGGCGTTCGACGTTGATTCGCTTGCCAACACGCGGCCGATCGAGATTGAGGTGAATTCGCCTATCGATGCCGAGGGCATGTTCGACCTGCTCACCTACGAGAAGGGTGGATCGGTGCTCCGGATGCTTCAGCAGTTCCTGGGCGAAGACGAGTTTCGCGACGGGATCAGCTATTACCTGAACAAGCACAAATACAAGAACACCGAAACGAACGACCTGTGGGATGCGATTGAGCACGTGACCCAGCAGCCCGCACGCCGGATCATGGATTCGTGGATATTCCAGCGCGGCTATCCGCTCGTGAGCGCCTCGATCTCGGAGGACGGCTCGACTATCACGCTGGAGCAGAACCGGTTCCTATATACCGAGAGTGAAATAGCCGATACAACGATCTGGTCGGTGCCGGTCGTGCTGAAGGTCGGCTCCGGTGCGGGTGTTTCCGAGATTCGGTATCTACTTGAGGAGAAATCGGCTGAGGTTAAACTCGATTCCCCTGCCGACTGGGCGGCGCTGAACGCAGGTGGCAGCGGGTTTTTCCGCTCGCGCTATTCCAGCGAAATGCTCACCGCCCTTTCGGGCAGCATGTTTGAAAACCTGACACCGATCGAGCGGTACGGCCTGGTCGACGATACGTGGTCATCAGTGATGGCCGGTCGCACATCGGCCAGCGATTTCCTGGTGTTCGCGAGGAGTTTTCAGGAAGAGACCGATCTCGATGTTTGGACGGCCCTTTCGGGCTGTCTTGCCGGGCTGGAGAAGCTTGTGGAGGGTGAAGCGAAGGAACAGTATCGGGCGGCGGTGCGTGGTCTTGCCCAACCGGCATTGGACCGGCTCGGGTGGGAGCCGGGTGACGGCGATTCCTCGCGTGACCTCGAACTGAGGGCGCTGTTTATCCGGCTGCTGGCGAACGTCGGTGACGATGGACTGGCACAGAAGAATGCGGGCGACCTTCACGATTCATATCTGCGAGATGCGGGATCGGTCGAACCGAACATTGCCGCTGCGGCCACCGGGGTCGTTGCCTCGAAGGGTGGGGCTGCCGAGTACGAGGTTTTCCTGGCAAAGCACAGGGACCCGGCGACCCCGCAGGAAGAGCGTCGGTACCAGTCGGCGCTTTCGGCGTTCCCCGGCGAGGCCGAGATGAAGCGGACACTGGACATGAGCCTGAGCGGTGAGGTTCGCACGCAGGACGCTCCCTACCTGCTGGCCGTTTGCATGCGGAACAGGGAGCAGGGCTATCTGGCGTGGCAGTTCGTCAAGGACAACTGGGACAAGATCAACGAGGTGTTCCCGTCGAACAGCATCGTGCGGATGCTTTCGGGGATTACTTCGCTGAGCAAGGGTGACCAGGCGGACGATGTGATCGCATTCTTCGAGGACCACGAGGTTCCGCAGGGCCAGTTGACGCTTCAGCAGACACTGGAGAAGCTCCGGGTGAACGTGGCACTGCGAGAGCGCGAGAGCGAGCGGTTCGCTGAGAGTTTGGTGAGGTAGGAATTCGTTGAGTGTCCTTAGTCACATTCCTTCTCCCCGGGGAGAAGGTTAGGTTGAGGGGGAATCTTTCTTTGATGGTGCAGGCGCCGTCGAACGGTCGCTTCCTGTTTAGCGCGACATTCCCCCTCAACCTAACCCTCTCCCTGATGGAAAGGGAGCTTTGAGACAGGCTTCAGGTTCTAATGCTCACAGTTCAGTATCGAAAATCTCTTCCCGTAGTCGCCGAGGCTGACGTGCTGGTGTGCGGTACGGGGCTGGCGGGGATTGGCGCGGCTGTGGCGGCGGCTCGCAACGGCGCGTCGGTGATGGCGGTTGACCGGATGGGATTTGCCGGTGGGTTCTTCACGAACATCATAGGCTCTGCGTTCGACGGATTCGTGTACGAGGAGACCGGTAAACCTGTCGTGGGCGGACTGGTATTCGAGATGCTCGAGCGGATGGGCGTAATCAAGCCGGGGCAGGGCCCGCACCTTTCTTACAACGTGAATGGCGACTTCACCGAAGTGGAAAAACACCCCGGCCGCGTGATTCCGCGCACCGATCCTGAGCTGTTCAAGAGGGCCGCGGACGATGTGTTGACCGAGTCCGGTGTTCGATTGCTGTTTCACACGCAGGTGTCGGATGTGATCGTGAAGGGCGACCGGGTCGACACGGTGATTGTAAGCAACAAGGACGGTCTGGTTGCGGTAAGGCCGAAGACCGTGGTCGATGCGACGGGCGATGGTGATGTGGCGGCGTGGGCGGGATGTCCGTACGAGAAGGCCGAATCGCTCCAGCCGATGAGCCTGCACTTTCGAATTGCGTTCGTCGAGCTTACGTTCGAGCTTCGTCGCAAGTGTGCGGCTGTTCTCGAAAAGGCGCGGGCGAAAGGCAAGGTCGGACTTTACGGCGGTCCGTGGCCGGCCACGTTTTCGGGTCGAGATATTTATTTCAACGTCATACGCGTTCCCGGTGATGCGACTGATCCCGACGACTGGACCCATGCTGAAATACAGGGTCGGCGCGACGCCTGGACGATGTTTGAACTGTGGAAGGAGGAGCTTCCAGAGTTCAAGGACGCCTATTTTTTCACCAGCGGACCAACAGCCGGGGCGCGTGAATCTCGCAGGATAGTCGGCGACTACACGTTAACGGGCGACGACATCAGGCAGGCGAAACGTCAGGACGACGTGGTGGTACTGGGAGCCTGGCGGATCGACCGGCATCCCGAACAGGAGACGGGATATCACGAACAGCCCGTCGTGCCGCCGTACGACATTTCATATCGAACGCTGCTGCCGCAGGGAATCGATAACCTTTGGGTGGCGGGCAGGTGTCATTCGGCAACTTCAGAGGCGCTGGCGTCGAGCCGGGTTACTGCAAATGCCATGGGCATGGGGCAGGCTGCTGGGACGGCTGCTGCGATGGCGTCGAGCGCTGGTGTCGGCGGTAAGGGTAGCCGGGAAGTGCCGATCGGTGAGTTGCAGGACCGCCTGCTGGCCGCGGACGTAATACTTGATTCCGGATTGGCTACGGGGAAGTCGATCATACGATGAAAAAGGGAGAATCCAGTGACCGCTGGCGGTAGTGAAGATCGTGATGAACGCGGCCCCGGTTCGAAAGAAGAATTTGAACTGAAGCTGCCGACGCTCCCGCCGGTGATTTTCGGCATCCCGGTGATCATGGGAGCGCTTGTGCACCTTTTCATCTGGCGCGGGGCTGTTATCGATGGCGTAATCGGTCTCGTGATAGGAATTATCCTGATGAGCGTAGGCCTGTTGACGATTGCCTGGACCTGGCGAGTAATGCGCGCTCACGGTGAGCACCCCGAACCCCATCTTGCGACTCGGACCCTCGTGACGAGCGGTCCGTTCAAGAGAACGCGGAATCCGATCTACTCCGGCTTTCTGTTGATTGGCGCAGGCATGGCGATTTCGCTGAACGCGATGGCGATGCTGGTGTCGGTTTTCTTTGGTGTCGCTCTACTCACCGCGCTGGTGATCCGAAGGGAAGAGGCTTATCTCGAACGCAAGTTTGGCGAGGCGTACATCGAGTACTCGAAAAAAGCAGGTCGCTGGCTTTAGGTCGTTCGCTACAGGCGGTTAGCTGGCAGTACTCGGCCAGATTCTTTTCGCCAACCCTGTGCTAGGCATGGCTACCGCCGTTGCTGCCAGTAGGCCCATCCCGAGGCTGATCCAAAGGGCCTTGTCGTAGCTGCCCGACGAATCGTAGATTTGCCCCGCGAGCCAGACAGAGGCGGAAGCGCCGAACGGCATTACGGTGAACATCGTGCCGTAAATGGTGCCCAGTCTCCGGAGGCCATACGTGTCGGACACTACAGTACCAGTGAGTGAGATCACGGATGTCCACGAGCTCCCGATTATTACGATGCCAAGAATAGCCATTGGAAGTCCGTTTGCCGTTAGCAGTACCGTGTAGCCGAGGGCGCGGAATATGAAGGACAACACGAGCAGCGGTCGCCGACCGTATTTGTCGGCCATGAACCCGAATCCGAGCCCACCTGCTAGACCGGCTATCCCGACCGTGGCGAGTGCGTATGCGCCCTGGATGCCCGTCACGCCCAGATCGCCCGTGTAGGCGATGAAATGGGCATTCACGAAGCCCATTGTGTAGCCTCATATGAAGAAGCCAAGCGTCAGGCGCCAGAAGAGTCCTGTCCTACAGGCCTGGCCGAACGACATCCCCACGTTGGGATCGCTCGAGGACTCGTAATTTTCGCTTTTACCCGGCTCGGCAAATCCATCCGGATCGTCGGCGTGTTGCCCGGGGTCTGGCCTGCTCTTCAGAAACAGCAGCATCAGGGGCAAGGTGAAAAACACCAGTACTCCGGCGAGTATCAGGTAGCCCTCTCGCCAACCGATGAATACGACTGCTAATGCGGCGACGGGGACGAGCGCGGTTTCTCCAGCGGCCGATCCCGTTCCGGCGATCGACATTGCCAGTGCCCGTCGGCGAGTAAACCACGCCCCGACGATCTTTGCTGTGGCGGCAGGCGACGCGAGCGTAAAGCCGATACCCATGATTACGAACAGCGCATAGAGGTGCCAAAGCTGCTGAACTGTGGACATTCCTGCCAAAGCCAGTCCGCCAATCAAAACTCCGATGGCCACAACCCGTTTTGGGTCATACCTGTCGACCAGCATGCCGGCTACCGGTCGCAAGGCTCCCGTGGCGAGTCCGGCGACCGCGAGCGCGCCGGCCATCGACGCCCTGCTCCATTCAAACTCTTCGGTCACGGGCCTGAGAAAAACGCCAAATGAGAACCGCGAGCCTGCTCCGCCAAACAGCATTAGCGCGGTGCCGAGGACGACTATCCAGCCGTAGTGATGTTTTTTCAGGGAGCGGATGTTGATCTCGTTGGTTTCGGCACTTCAGGCAATGGAATTTACCGGGCGGAGATGGCAAGGGATGATATCTGTTCCCTGCCGATTATCTAAAGGCGATAGCGTACAGAAAAGACGAGCATTAAAAGAAGGGACGACCTGAGCCGTCCCTTCCATTGTCATTTTTTAACAGTTGCCTGCGGATTTTTTTGGCTTACGAAGTGGCTACCGAGCAGACGGTGTCGATGACCAACTGGGTTACCACGTACGGGTCGCAGTTGGCGTTCGGTCGTCGGTCTTCGATGTAGCCCTTGCCCGCCTTTTCGACCTGCCAGGGTATTCGCACCGACGCACCCCGATCGGAAACACCGTAGAAGTACTCGTTGTGCCGTGCTGTTTCGTGTTCGCCCGTGAGGCGGGTTTCGACGCCTTCACCGTAGTTGGCGATGTGCAGTGCGGGCTTATCACCGGCGCCAAGCGCCTCGGCTGCTGCGATGCATGCTTCGTAACCATCCCGCATTTCGGTAGTCGAGAAGTTGGTGTGGCAGCCTGCTCCGTTCCAGTCGCCAGCGACCGGCTTTGGGCTGAGGGTTGCCGAGATGGGGATGCCCTTGGGACCAAGGTGATCTTCGGCGATCCGGTAGAGCAACCACCGGGCGAGCCACATTTCGTCGCCAATGAGAGGCGCTGCCACGGGGCCGATTTGAAATTCCCATTGTCCGGGCATCACTTCGGCGTTGATACCTGAAATGTGTATTCCGGCGTCGATACAGGCCTGCAGATGGGCGTTCACGACTCGCCTTCCAAAAATTTCGTCAGAGCCAACACCACAGTAGTAGCCACCCTGCGGGGCCGGGAAGCCGTTGTCGGGCCAACCGAGCGGGGCAAGACCCTCGAAGAAGGTGTATTCCTGTTCAAGGCCGAACCAGGTGTCGAGGTCGCGGTACTGCTCGGCCGTCGCGGCACACTTTGCTCTGGTGTTGCTCGGGTGCGGCGTCAGGTCGGTAAGAAGCGTTTCGCACATCACGAGCTTGTTGTCGCCGCCGCGAATCGGGTCTGGAACAACCAGGACCGGGTTCAGAACAACATCGGACTGATCGCCAGCCGCCTGATTTGTTGATGATCCATCGAATGCCCAGATAGCGGGCTCTTTGCCGTCTGCCAGCACCTGGGCCTTCGATCGCAGTTTGGCGGTCGGCTGGGTGCCGTCGATCCAAATATATTCGGCTATGTAGGCCATCGTTCTTGTTCCTCGTCTTGTCACGGTTCCGCCGGGCCGTTATATCACGCCAGCGCTGAATTAACGTTTCCGAATTGAGCAACGCACATTCTACTTGTGTCATTCACTTTAGGACGGCTGGTCACCTGATCGGTTGAGCAGCCGCGAAATAAGTTATATGACACGTGTTTCAAAGGTGTTTCAAATATGGGCCGATTTTACAAACAGCGAGAAAGAAGTCGAATGTCATGCTGGCTGGATCGACGTGGCGTGACTTGCTGCTCATAATCGAGGGATGAACCAGGACCATTTCGATTTGCTTGAGGGTACTGCCGAGGACCTGGCTACCTGGCACCGGAACCATTCGCCAGAGCCGCTGGATTTGAAGGGCGCCGATCTGTCAGGCAGAGACCTGCGGGGTCGGAATTTCACACGCGCGCTGCTTGATGGTGCCGACTTATCCGGGGCGAATCTCGATGAGGCGGTGTTTAGCGAAGCGAAGTTGAGGCGCGCGAACCTGGCCGGTGCTTCGATGAAAAAATCGACTCTTTACCGTGCGAACTGTTCGGGTGCTGATCTGACGGATGTCGATCTGCGCGGGGCGACGCTGTACCGGTGCGTTCTGCGCGATGCCACGATCACGGGTGCGAATTTCAAGGCGGCCAGCCTGTTCAAGGTCGCCTGGCCCGAGGGTGTTGACGTTCCTTCAAGGGGTTAGGTGTCGAGGCCGCCCGTGACACGCATCAGCGTTTCCTGAACCAGCAGTTCGTGGTCGAGGGAGCGTAGCGGTTCGGACTCGCCGCGGATGTTGCGGACGAATTCGGCGAATGTACCGACGTAACGGGGCCGGTCCTCGATCTTGATGGTGTTCACACCTTTTTTATATTCGCCCTGGTCATTTTCTAGAACCAGTCGAACAGTATCGGCTGGCTCGAATGGCTCCATGATCGCTGAGCCCTTCGTGCCGTACACCTCGAAGCGGCGGGCCATCGGGCGGGGTTCCATCGCTGTGATATCGACCGTTGCAATTGCGTTGTCGTATTCGAAAACACCGAGCGTGTTGTCCATCACCCCCGGCGTTTCTGAGGTTGCGTGCTGGAGGAAACCGGTCACCCGGCTGGGCCGACCGAGGATCCAGACCACCTGGTCGAGCACGTGGCCGCCGAGGTCGTACATCACACCACCTTCGTGGTGCGCCAGACCTTCACGTCCGGTGAAGATGCCTTCGGGGTTTTGCTCTGGAATCCATGTCGACATGTGCGCCCTGACCTGGAAGATGTGCCCGAGAAAACCTGACCGCGCCCAGGCGGTAATTCGCTCGAAACCATCGTGTTTTCGGAACATGTAGCCCATCTGCAAGAGCGTGTTCTGGCGCCTGGCCTGTTCGACAACGTGTTCAAATCGTTCGTAGTCGTCGCCGGCTGGCTTGTCGTAAAAAACATGCTTCTCGGCGGCCACAATTTGTTCAGTGAATACGAGGCTTTCCCTGTTTGAGCCTTCGGACGAAACTGCGACTACCGTAGGGTCGTCGAGGAATTCAGATGGGTTGTCGACGAACCGGACCTTCCCCCAGGCTCCATCGCCGGAACCTTCCACCTGTTTCTGGCGGGCGGAGTCGGGTTCGTATACCCCGACAACTTCGACTCCAGGGTGATTGAGCATCACCTGCAGCACGCCCTGCGCGTGGCCGTGTTTTGTTCCGTACTGGGCCATTCGCAGTTTTTCTGACATGTGGTACTTGCTCCAGATATTTGAGGATGCTCCGAACGAAGCCGAAGTCTACGCCGGGACGCGTTAAGAGACGACGCGCAGGTTGGGCGGAATCAGGCGTTTTGGATGGCGCTGATAAAGGCACGGATGCGGTCGGGATCTTTTACACCTTCAGTCTCGACTCCGCTCGCTACGTCGACGCCCCAGGGCGAGAGTTGGGCGATTGCACTTACGACGTTCTCCGGGTTCAGCCCACCTGCAAGCATTACTCTGTCGCGGTTCGCTACACCCTCGGCCGCCGCCCAGTCGAACGATAGTCCCGAGCCGCCGTGCGAGACCTCAGAATAGTGATCGAGGATCACGATACGGTCGGCTTCGAGATGGGGCGTGACGATTTTTGCGAGCTCGATCGCGATTGTGCCTTGCTTGACGCGGACCTGCCTGAAGATCGGCAGTTGCATTTGTGCAATGTAGTCGTCATCTTCATCGCCACAGAGCTGGACATAGTCGAGGCCGGCACTTGCCGATGTCTCGTTCACCCAGCTGGCGTTCTGGTTCCGGAAAATACCGACCAATCCGGGCGTGTTTGAGTCGTCTCGATCGCGTTTGTACCCTGCAACGATCTGTGCGCCCTGATCGGGATGGAGTTGTCTGCGAACGCCTTCGACGAAATTAAAGCCGAGAAAGTCTGCTCCGGCATTCGAAGCGGCGACCGCTGCATCGGCACCGCGGAGGCCGCAAATTTTTATTCGGGTTATTTCGGCAGGCATGGGATTATCCTACTTCCACGGCTGCCATTGCTGCTACGAGTGCCCCGAGGTCGCCACCGGCCTTCATCAGGGACTCGCCTACCAGCACTGCATTCGCCCCGGCGTGGCCCATGCGTTCGACATCGGCTGCAGTCTTCATGCCGCTTTCGGCCACGCGGATGCGGTCGGGCGGTATTTTGGCTGCCAGTTCTTCGAACTCAGTCAGTGATGTTTTGAGCGTCTTAAGGTTTCGATTGTTCACGCCGATTACGCGGGGGTCGATCTGCATGGCCGATTCAAGTTCGGATTCATCAAAAACTTCGACGAGCACGTCCATACCCATCGAGGTCGAGATAGTGAACAGATCAGCGTAGTTTTCGGGCTCAAGTATGGCGATGATAAGCAGAATGCAGTCGGCGCCGGCCGCCCGCGCCTCGAACACCTGGTACGGGTCAACGATGAAGTCCTTGCGGAGTACCGGGACGCGCGAACGCCGCGCTGCTTCTGAGACCGCGACGAGGTCGTCGATGGAACCGGAGAAGTAGTCCTGCTCCGTGAGTACCGAAATGGCGGTAGCACCGGCATCGCAGTACAGAACTGCGCGGTTGGCAGGGTCGAGATCGGGGTCGAGCGGCCCTGCGGAGGGGGAGGATCTTTTCATCTCGGCGATCAGCGACACACCGCTGCGGGCACCGATTGCCCGTTGCAGCGATAACGGTCGGCGCGCATGCTCGGCGGCTGTCCTGACTTCCTCGAAGCTGCAATTTTTTTTTGCTTCCTCGATTCGGAGCAACCGTTTTTCAACGATTTCGCCAAGTATTCCGGGAATGTTTTTCAAGTTTGCTCCTGGCTTACTTTGACCAGCGCGCTAAGTCTGGCCTGTGCCGCCCCCGAATCTATAGAGTCCTGCGCGATCGCCGAGGCCTCCTGGAATGCCGTTGCTTTGCCGGCTGCCATCAGTGCAGCTGCCGAGTTGAGCACGACTACATTTCGTCGAGAGGTCTCAGGCGAGACCGGCGCGTTGTGTCCTCCGCCTTCGCCGGTGAATATCCTGCAGATAATTTCGGCTGAATGTTCTACGGAATCGGTTACGAGGTGATCGCGCCTGCCTTCGGGTAACCCGAAATCGGCAGGTCGGGTGCGGCGGCGCTTTACGCCGTCTGAGTTGACCTGGTAGATCAGGGTTTGCCCTTCAATATCGACTTCGTCACCACCCGATTCGGCATGAACGACAAAGGCGTACCGGGTGCCGAGAATCTCGAGGGCCTGTGCGATTTTGTGAGCGAAGGTAGCATCGGAAACGCCGACTACCTGGCGCGTTGCGCCTGCCGGGTTCGTGAGGGGGCCCAAAAAGTTGAAGATCGTGCGAATTCCGATCTGGGGACGGAGCGGGCCCGCGAACTTCATCGCCGGATGAAACGCCTGGGCGAACATGAAGCCGATACCCGCTTCGGTGATGCAGTTCTTCACGCCTTCTGGTCCCAGTGTGATGTTAACGCCGAGCGCCTCAAGCACGTCGGCGCTGCCAGATGAGCCCGACATCGCCCTGTTGCCGTGCTTGGCGACCGGGACTCCGGCACCTGCGACGACAAAGGCCGAGGCTGTGGAAATATTGAACCAGTTGAGCCCACTACCGCCGGTGCCGCAGGTATCGACCAGGTCGGTATCGGTGTCGATATGGAGAGAGACTTCGCGCATCACGCTTGCCATGCCGGCGATCTCGTAGGGCGTTTCGCCTTTCATGCGCAGAGCGGTCACGTACGCGCCGAACTGGGCCGGGGTCGCATCCCCCGACATGATGGAGCGCATCGCATCGGCGGCGTCTTCCTGAGAAAGGTCAACGCCGTCGACGGCTGCCTGGATAGCCTGCTGGATTTTCATTTTTATCTTCAGGTTGAATCGATGTTGGCTGAAATGGCTGGTGTTTTTCTGTTCGTGTTACATCTAAGCTGTTTTTACCCGTTTTGCGACGGTTTATCGAGGAAATTCTGGAGCAGGTCCTTGCCTACCTCGGTCATGATCGACTCCGGATGGAACTGCACTCCCTCGACATCGAGATCCCTGTGTTTTATTCCCATAATTATGCCGTTTTCAGTTCTCGCTGTTACGTCGAACACGTCGGGAACGGTTTCTGGCTCAACTGCCAGCGAGTGGTAGCGCACGGCTTCGAACGGCTGTGGGAGTCCCGCGAAGACGCCCTGGCCGTCGTGGTGGATCGGCGACGTTTTTCCGTGCCGTATTTCGCCCGCGTTTTTGACCACTCCACCAAATGCCTGTGCTATGCACTGGTGGCCCAGACAGACGCCAAGCACCGGTACCTTGCCGGCGAAGTGCTTTACGACGTCGACCGATATGCCGGCATTGTCGGGGGTGGAGGGACCGGGCGAGACGACGACCCGCTCGGGCTTGAGTTCGGCGAGTTCGGCGATTGTGGCCTTGTCGTTGCGAATCACCTCGACCTCGGCTCCGAGTTCTGAGAGGTACTGGAACAGGTTGTAGGTGAAGCTGTCGTAGTTGTCGATCAGGAGAAGCATTGGATTGTTACTCCGCTGTGATTACGGTTGTTGCGGTGTGAGTTGGTTCGAATACTTGTTCGCCGGTCTGCCAATGGCGTTCATGGACGGCTTCGGCCCTGGCGATCGCCAGCAAAGGGGCTTTGGCCTTCTGGAGCGATTCGAGATTTTCGGCCTCAGGAACGGAGTCGAACACGATTCCGGCTCCAGCCTGAACGTGCGCGGTGCCATCCCGGAGGACGATCGACCTGATGATGGTCCCGGTGTCGATGTCGCCGTTTGTCCTGAACCATCCGATTCCGCCGCAGTAGGGTCCGCGACCTTCTGGCTCAAGTTCGGCGATCAGCCGGGCCGCACGTATTTTCGGTGCCCCCGAGAGAGTGCCGATAGGAAAGCCGGCCTTGAATGCGTCGATCCCGTCTTTTCCTTTTGCAAGCCTTCCTTCGACCCGTGAAACGAGGTGCATTACGTGTGAGTAGCGTTCGACCTGCTTGAATGATTTGACCCTGACTGTGCCGGGTTTGCACACGCGCCCAAGATCGTTGCGGGCGAGGTCGACAAGCATGACGTGCTCTGCTGATTCTTTTTCGTTTGAGATCAGGTCGGCTTCGTTCTGGAGGTCATGTTCAGTGGTTTCGCCGCGTGGTCGGGTTCCTGCGATGGGATGCACCGCAGCGACGCCGTCAGTCGATCTCAACATCAGTTCGGGAGATGCACCGATCAGTTGCATATCGCCCAGATTGAGCAGGTACATGTAGGGCGAGGGGTTCATTGCCGACAGCTGCTCGTATATGTCGATGGAATCGGCTGTGGTGTTGAGTTCAACGCGTTGCCCGAGCACGACCTGTATCAACTCACCTTCAATGATTGCGTTTCGCGCTGACCGGACCAGTTCACAGTAGTTCGTGCCGGTAGCGGGAGGTGGCGTGTGGAGGTGTTCGGCGTCTGATTGCGTTTCTGGTGGTTCAGTTAGCTGAGTTCTGGTTACCGTTGTTTCAAGCGTTTTGCATATATCGGAAATACGGCTGGCGATTGCTTCGTACTGATCTGCGTACGAAGCGAAAATTACGATGTGAAGCTGGTCGAGCAGACGATCGAACACGAGCAACTCGCGCGGAATCACGAATGCCGATACTGGTGATCCAGTCGGATCCGTCGGAAGTTCGCCGACAGATAGCTCGAAGTGCTTGATCGCTTCGTATGCGATGTATCCGAACACCCCGGAAACCAGCGCAGGCAGATCCGAATCAGGAGCGACAGTTCGGGATGCGAAGTGTGTTCGCAACGCGTCAATCGGGTCAATATCTCCGAGCGTTTCCCGGGTACCCGTACGAACGACGCCTGTGGCCATCGGGCAGACGTACGAGTAGCGCGACGCCCCGATTTCGGGTGATTCCGATTCTAGTATGAAGGCTGCGGTGTTTGAGGTGGGCGTGGCCGATACACGGAGCACCCTGAACGCGTCGATCGGTCTGAAACCAATTCCGCTGACCACCGCACGGACCGGTACGACATCGAACTTCGTGGACGCGGTTTCGAACTCGCTGAGCGACGTTTTGAAGATTGGACTAGACACCCGAAGATTCCTCCGCGTGGTCGATCGCCCGCATGAGCGCTCCCAGCTTATGAAGGGTTTCTTCGTACTCGGTCTGGGTATCGCTATCTGCCACTATCCCGCCACCCGCCTGCAGGTAGGCGACACCGTCTTTCAGCACCATGGTCCGTAGAGATATCGCAGTATCCATGTTGCCGGTGAAGCTGAAGTAGCCGACCGCCCCGCTGTAGGGACCTCGCTTTTCGGGCTCGAGTTCGGCGATGAGCTGCATGGCCCGTACTTTTGGAGCACCCGAAACGGTTCCAGCCGGGAACGCCGCTTTCATGGCGTCGAAGGCATCGTATTTTTTTGAGAGATCGCCCGTGACGTGCGAGACGATGTGCATGACGTGTGAGTACTTTTCGATCTCGAAACTCTGGGTTACGTCGACGCTGCCGGGATCGGAAACCCGACCGACGTCGTTGCGGCCCAGGTCGAGCAGCATCACATGTTCTGCCACTTCTTTTTCATCGGTGATGAGTTCTTGTTCAAGCTCATCGTCATGCTCGGCATTTATTCCACGCGGACGAGTACCGGCGATCGGGTGAACGGCCATCTTGCCATCGATGACCTGTGTGAGAAGTTCGGGAGAGGCACCGACAATGTGAAAGCCGTTCAGGTCGAGAAAGAACATGTAGGGCGAGGGGTTAATGGTGCGGAGCGACCTGTAGAGGTCGAACGGCTGCACGGGGGTGCGCCGGGCGAGTTGCTGGGAGACGACGACTTGGATTACCTCGCCATCCTGGATGGCCTGCTTGCACTTTTCTACCATTTGACCGTAGCGTTCGCGGCTCATGTTCGGAATGTACGGCTGGCCGGTCGATTCGCCTCCTTCCGGTGGGGGTTGGCTCGATTGGCCGACGGCGCTGTAGTCGAGGTTGGGCTCGCGTGACGTGAACCCTGAAGGCGGCAAAAAATGTCGCCTGGAACTGTTTGGTGGGACGGGTCGGTCGAGCCGTGCGATCACCTCTTCGATTGTTGCGGTGGCCCGGTCGTAAGACGCATCCGGGTCGCCGTTCACAGCAGCGTGTGCCACGACGAAAATGGTGTGACGGACATGATCGAAGATCATCAGCGAATCGGTGAGCATGAAGACGGATTCAGGTACCCCGAGTCCGGATTGTTCGTCAGTGATTTGCGGGACGGTCGGCTCGAAGTAGCGGATCGTGTCGTACGCGAGGTACCCGACCGCGCCGCCATGGAACTTAGGGAGTCCTTCGACTTCTGCGTATTTCACGATTGCCATTCGGTCGCGCAGTAGATCGAGCGGGTCGATTTCGCCGTGTTCAGTCCCGGCGCCAGTGGTCAGTACTTCTGAGGGTTCGGTTCCGAGGAAGCTGTAACGGGCAAGGTTTTCGCCACCTTCGACCGACTCGAAAAGGAACGAGTGCGTGCCAACCGCCGTTTTGAGATAGGCGGAAACCGGCGTTTCGAGATCGGCGCTTATCTCTCGATAAACGGGTATCAGGTTGTGGTCGGTCGCAAGCGATTTGAATGTGCCGGGATCGGGTGTGTAGCTGGGCATGGTGAGTTTTCTGGTTATTTGATGACGCGCTAATGGAGACAGCTGCGGCTTCGCCAGGTGGTGCCGTGTTTTATGTCGGTTCGGTAGATCATCGGTTTGGGTCGATTTGCGGGTTGAGAAGCGTTGGCGAAGTTACTTCCAGTTTTTCGTGTAGCTGGAGATTCGCATTGCGTCGCGGACCATCTCCATCGTTTCGGCGGCGATCACGCGGGTTTTTGCGACTCCGGTCATCAGGGCATCTTCGACGAGGTCCATGTTCTGTTCGTAGTGGGCGCGTTTTTCTCTTATCGGGTCGAGGAAGTTGTTGATGGCCTCGGCGAGCGCGAGCTTGACCTCGACATCTCCGATGTCGCCCTCGCGGTAGCGGGCTTTGAAATCGTCTACCTGTGCTGTATTCGGGTTGAAGGCGTCGTGATATTCGAACACCGGGTTGCCTTCGACCTTGCCGGGGATATCGGCCCGAATTCGGTTGGGGTCGGTGAACATGCCCCGCACTTTTTTGGTCACGGTATCTGCATCGTCCGAGAGCATGATCGCATTGCCACGTGATTTGCTCATCTTGCCCTGCCCGTCGGTTCCCGATAGCCGTGGCACGTCACCTACCAGTGTTTTCGACTCGGGGAAGACCTCGCCGAACATCCGGTTGAACTTGCGGGCGACTTCGCGGGTCATTTCGACGTGGGGAGACTGGTCGTCGCCAACGGGGACAAGGTGTGCGCGGGGCAGGAGTATGTCTGCCACCTGGCTCATCGGGTAGCTGTAGAACCCGACAGAGCGGCGTTCGACCGGGAGGGCATCGAGTTCGCCCTTCAGAGTCGGGTTGCGTTCGAGCATCCCGAGCGGGGTGATAAAACTGAGCAACATTGTGAGTTCGGCGAACTCGGGCACGTAGCTCTGGATGACGAACGAGGATTTTTCGGGATCGAGGCCGACCGACAACCAGTCGAGCGTGACCTGGAGCACTGAATCGCGGATCAGGTCGATGTCGTGGAAGTGGTCGCCGAGCGCCTGGTAGTCGGCGATCAGGAAGTAGCAGTTGTACTCGTCCTGCAACTCGATCCAGTTGTGCAGAGCGCCGACGTAGTGGCCGACGTGTAGTGCACCGGTGGGTCGGATGCCGGTGAGAATTCGTTTTTTATCTTGGTTGGCTGCCATGTTGTCGTCTATTTTCCGATGTGCTCAGTTGCCCGACATTCAACAGTTTTTCGGGCACAAAAAAACCTCACTCCAAGTATCAATACAAGGGGCGAGGTATATGTATCCCGCGGTGCCACCCTAATTACTGCCTCACATCATGTGGTGCAGCATCTCTGTCGGACACCCGGTCAAGGCTTAGTAAGACCGGAGGCCCTGGGCTCTGATAACGGTGCCCACTCCGTCGGAGGCTACTTGCTTGATGCTTTCGCTCCGAAGCTCACGGGTCCATTCAGTTGCGGTCGTGATATCGGGCTTTCACCTTGCCCCGACTCTCTACGATCCGTACCGAAACTTACTAGTCCCGATCATCGCCGATGTGAAATGCGATCTACATTCGAGGATAAGCCCTGAAGAGGCAATGCGTCAATTTTGTGAAAGAAACGACGAATTGCGAGGCGATCGATTCCGGACCATTCGCCGGGATTACGGGAGAATGAACTGGCTCCGACGAATCGGTAGGAACAAAACGCGCCGCTGGTGCGTCTTAGCTATGACGGGCTACCAAATTTGGCGCTCTTTCTGACCAAAAAGCCATAATGGCCTGTGCAGATGGCATCACAAATGAATCACTGGTGCCACTTACTGAAAGTAGCGAAATGTTTAGCGGAACGAAAAATAAGTGGCTCGTACTGGTCGTAGTCGCGGTGTTCGCGGCGTTTGTCGTGGCGTGCGGCACGGATGACGAGACCAAATCCACCTCGAATGACGGTTCTGGGGGCGTTGGCGCGCAGCCTACGCAAGAGCCGATAGATTCCGACAAGAGTGACCCGGCTCCGACCGACCCCGGATTCGAGGTAGTCGAGGTGCTCGCTCCTATTGAGAGCGTACAGATACTGGTGCTGGAGTCGTTCCCGGAGCAGTATGTGGTCCAGGTGATTTCAGGACTGCCGAACGGCTGCGCAACTTACAGCCGTAACGAGGTTGTGCGTGATGGAAATACGATCAATATTTCGGTATACAACACGGTGCCAGCTCCTGATGATCTGAAGCGTATTTCGTGCATCGCGATGTACGGCCTGCACGATGAGAATATCGGGCTGGGCAGTGATTTCGATCGCGATACTCAATACACGGTCATCGTCAACGAACGACATGCCGGGTATTTCCAGGCCGGTGTGGCGGGAACGATTCCGATCGAAGGCGATCCTCCGATTGGCGATGGCCCCGACTTTGTAGTTGAGCCGGCACCGGTCGAGAGCCTTGAGATCATCATCGGCGAGGACAGCCGCTGGATAACGACTTACTACGCAAGCGTGGTCTGGGGACTGACGAACGGCTGCAAGGAGTCGCTCGACCCAAACGTTGTACATAACCGTCGTCAGTTGTTCGCGATTTATCCCGCGGTGACATCGCCTACCGGCGAAGTTGCGTGCACGGACGATTACCGGATCGATTCGGCGCAGATTGAACTCGGTGTGGTCGGTCAAGACCTGGTTTCGTGCACTGTTTACACGGTTACCGCGGGTGAGCAGACCACGGAGTTCCAGGCAATCGCTCCGAACGTCCGTTGTGCCGACCTTGGCGCATCCACACCAACGCCAGCACCGCCGACTCGTGGTGGGAGCGTCATTGCCGACAGCCAGGCTCTTGAGTTCTCTCTCGAGGCCCAGGGCGCCGATGTCGAGTTCGGTGGCGCAAGCGAGTTTTCGAGGCTTTTCGGTATTGCGCCGAGCGAGCTTAAGGTGAATGGCCAGGCTGTGCAGATCTACCAGTTTGCACCGGGAACCTCAGCTGAAGAGGCTTCGGAGTCGGTTTCTCTCGACGGCACTAGCTTTGTAAATCCCGACGGGTCGGTGATGACCGTGATGTGGATTGCGCCACCGCACTTCTACCTGTTCGGCAACGCGATCATCCTTTACGTCGGTAACGATCCCGAAATCGGTGCGTTGCTCGATTCGGTAGCCGGAAAGTTTGCTGGCAGCGATTTTGAGGGTGCTGATAGCGGTACGGGCTAAGCTGACTCCGAGTACACGATTCGAGTTGCGCAGATTGAGCGCGTCGACATTGCTTCGACCCGATCGATACCTGCTCAGTTTCTGATTGGGATGACGATCGCGCTCGGCGGAAGCTGCGAGGAGTTTGCGGGTCTTGACTGGCGGGTTGAGGGCCGTGAGATCATCATCGACGTGACGACGATCACCAAGGTCCCGACTGCCCCGGTTCCTTGCACGCTGGCAATCATCTACGAAGATCAATCGGTGAACATCGGTGATAAATACGAGACAGGCGCCGAGTATGACGTGATAGTGAACGGCGAACGCCACGGAACGTTTATCGGGGCTCCGACTGCAACGCCAGTTCCTCCGACCGCAACGCCTATTATCGCCCGGTAAGTTTCAGAATTCGAATTGCGCCCCGTCGGCGGAAACTGGCGGGGCGCATTTGCGTTGGTGTTTAATCGCCAAACAGCGTTGTTGCCGGAATTCGTTTGATCTGCGAGGCTTCTGTCAAACAAATGCTTGTTTCAGCAAGTAATGTCACCCACACGGAGCACCAGATGCCGAGCAAAACAATTTCGCCGTACGGTTCGTGGGAATCACCGATCACTGCCGAATTGATTACCCGGGCCGGGCTGCGGCTGGCCGAGGTGCGGGTAGATGGCGATGATATCTACTGGCTGGAGGGTCGCCCGGAAGAGGCTGGCCGATATGTGATTGTCAGGTATTCGCCTGATGGCACGACGACCGACATCAATCCCGAGAACTTCAATGTGCGAAGTGCCGTGCATGAATACGGGGGTGGGGGATTCGCGGTCGGAGATGGCGATGTGTATTTCTCGAACTGGGACGACCAGCGGATCTATCGGGCATCGTCCGATGGCAGCGGCGACCCCGAGGCGATTACCGGTGACCCTACCGTCGAACGAGGTGACCGCTATTCCGACCTCACCCTGAGCAACGATTCAAACTGGATTCTGTGCGTGCAGGAGCGGCACCACCAAGGGCGCGAGGCCGACAATGAGCTCGTGGCGGTGTCGACTGGTGGATCGGGCGAAGTCCGGGTGCTGGCTACGGGCCATGACTTTTACTCTTCGCCGCGGCAGAACCTGGCGGGTGACATGGTTTGCTGGTTGTCGTGGGACCACCCGAACATGCCCTGGGACGGATGCGAATTGTGGGTGGCGGAGTTCGATTCAGCCGCGGGGTCGGTTGCGAACGGGCGACCGATTACGGGGAGTGCCGACGTCAGTATTGGCCAGCCGGAGTGGGCACCCGGCGGATCACTGGTGTTCATATCGGATGAATCGGGTTGGTGGAACCTGACCAGGTGGACGGGCGGTCGGATAGCGCCGGTCGTAGTTGAGGAGGTCGATCACCGTGGTCCGGCCTGGGCATTCGGCATGCGGTCGTACGGGATCGCGGGTGATAGTTCGATCGTGCTGCGTGATTCGCAGGACGGTAGAGGCCGATTCCGTGTGATCGGATTGGATGGAGTTCAGACCGCAGAAACGCCGGTGACGCACACGTCAATGGCCGATGTAACCGTGAAAAATGGCGAAGTGATCTACGTTGGAGCTTCGCCGTTATCAGCGGCTGAGGTCGTCCGTGTGAACCTGGAAAGCGGTGTGGCTTCGACGCTAAAGAAGTCGAGCGACATCGAACTGGATTCCGCTTATCTCTCGATTCCAGAGGCGATCACGTTTCCGTCCACCGAAGGCGGCGAGGCGCACGCCTTTTACTATGCTCCCGTTAATCCAGAATTCGAGTCTGAAGGTGGTGAAAAACCTCCACTGCTGGTCATAAGCCACGGTGGGCCGACCAGTGCGACGAGTGCGGCGCTGAGTCTTTCGATTCAGTTCTGGACCAGCCGTGGTTTTGCCGTTGTCGATGTGAACTACCGCGGCTCGACGGGCCACGGCAGGAAGTACCGAGATGCGCTGAAGGGTAAGTGGGGCGTTTATGACACCGATGACTGCATTGCCGCCGCTGATTATCTAGTTAACAGGGGCCTTGCCGATGGCGATCGGCTGGCGATAAAAGGTGGGTCGGCCGGGGGGTACACGACGATCAACGCGCTCACGTTTTACGATCGATTCGCCGTCGGAGCGACTTATTACGGCATCGCCGACCTGAGCGTATTTATCGGGGACACGCACAAGTACGAATCGCGCTACCTGGACAGTTTGATCGGCCCGTACCCGGAGGCGAAGCAGCTTTACTACGACCGCTCGGCGATTAACTTCACCGATCAGCTTTCGTGCCCGATGATTATTCTGCAGGGTCTTGAGGACAAGATCGTTCCGCCTTCGCAGGCCGAGATTATGGCCGGGGCGCTGCGGGAAAAGGGAATACCGTTCTCGTTGATGATGTTCGAGGGCGAGCAGCACGGCTTCAGGCAGTCGAAGAACATCATCAGGTCGCAGGAAGCCGAGCTTTATTTTTACGGTCGGGTGCTGGGGTTCACGCCGGCCGACGAGATCGAACCGGTGGAAATCGAGAACGAATCAGCTCTTTAGAAGTCAGGCACCATGTCGACGTCGAAGAAGCCGATTGGCCCGCGGTCGTCGCAGTACCAGATCTTGTTGTTCCTGATCGTCATGCCGTGGACCTGAACAGGGTCGAGAACCCTGAACACATCGTAGCAACGGCTGTCTTCGACCCGCAGGCGCATGATCGTGCCCGCTGAGGTGTCGGCCATCCACATCGTTCCTTGTTCTTTGGCCCACGCGATGCCGTGCACTCGATAACCGGGTGCCTTGAAACGGTGGACTTCCTTCCAGTTGGAGACGTCCATCACATGGATGTACTGTGATGGCGGCGAGGCGATGTAAATGTGGCCATCTTTCCACTCCAGGCCGTGGTCGCCGGTGACGGTTTTCTTTTCGTCGGGCCCACGATGCTCGTGGGTGGCGTTAACGCCTGCGCCCGGTGATTCGTACTTCTCGACGGTCTTGCCGGTCTCGGGTTCGACTGCGAATATTTCGTTACTGCCGGTCGAGGCGATCCAGACGAGGTCATCGCCGAACGTGATTCCACTGGATGCCTTCGTTTCGGTCCGTGCATCAACCAGTGTTTCACCGGTCTTCCAGTCGACTTTGTAGACGTGATCGTTGCCCTGATCGATTATCCAGAGCCCATCGTCGGCGGCTTGGAGACCGTTTGGCTTGGGGCCCGGTGCCATGTAAGTCTGGATGGGGTCGGCGATTTTATTCGTGTGTCCCATTGATGGGATTTCCTCCGGTGCGAAACGGTTGGGTAATCAGGCGCGGCGACATTCTAACCCCGATTTTTCGGTCAACTCCATCGTCGCCGTTAATCCGCAGTTCGACGCCGTCGATGAAGTCCGGTTGCAGGAAGCCGACCTTTATTTTTACGGCCGGGTGTTGGGATTCATACCGGCCGACGAGATCGATCCGGTGGCAATCGAGAGCGAATCAGATCATTAGAAGTCAGGCAGGTCGCCAGACTGGCCTCTCCTGGGCAGGCCAGTCTGTAGGTTAGTCCGGTTATTTCAACTCGACGAGGATGACCCTGGATTCACCCGAAAGGACCTCGGTGGAATGCCAGGCTGCCGGATCGAACATTGCGGCTCCGGCTGGTATTTCGAGTTCTCTCGTCTCACCATTCCCGAGAGTGAATCGGACGTGTGCGTCGGTGAGCGCAATCGCGACCAGGTCGGGGTGTTCGTGCATTTCAGATTTTGATCCTGTGCCTCCCACATACATCAATATGCGGACCCTGTCGTTTTCCTCGATGACTGTGTAAAGATCTGGTGCCGCTGCAACCGCGTCTGCAATTTTTCTCTCCTGATCGTTCGACGTAAATCTGGGCCGTGCGAAGTCAGGCACATAGTGCGGTTCGTGTTGGGTGATGTCGGCCGGACCGGCAGCCCGGTGAATTTCTATATCGTCGGATGTGGTACCCGATTCACGATCAGCCAGCGCCCTCGCCGCCGTCAATCGGGAGTTCAACCCCGTTGATGAAATCTGATTGCGAAGAAGCCAGGAACAGTACTGCGTCCGCGACTTCTTCCGGTTCGGCAAACCGGCCGGTTGGGATTTTGGCGAGCTTCGCATCGCGACGCGGGCTCGGTGGCCATGCGCTATCGCCCATCGGCGTGTTGGTCACGGTGGGCGCGACGCAGTTGGCCTGGATGTTGTGTGGTCCGAACTCGACAGCCATCGACTGTGTCAGCAACTGGAGTCCGGCTTTAGACGCGCTGTAGACGCTGCCTGTCGGGAACGCTCGGATTGCCCCACGGGACGAAATATTTATGATCTTGCCCCGTTTCTTTTCGATCATGGAGGGGACGAAGATCTGCGTTAGAAGCAGAGGGGCGAGCAGGTTGACGTTAATCACAGTGTGAAACTTGTCGATCTCGGTCTCGAGAATCGTTTGAGGAAGCGTCACTCCGGCGTTGTTTACGAGGATGTCGATGTGACCGAATTCAGCGAGCGTGGCTTTGCCGAGTGCTTTCGCTTCGTCGGCATCAGCCATTTCAGCGGTTCGTGTCCAGACACGTGAACCGACCTTGCGGGCGGCCTCGGCAGTATGTTCGAGTTCTTCCTCGTTGCGGGCGGTAAGGGCGAGGTCGGCACCTGCGTTTGCCAGCACTCCTGCGATGGCGACGCCGATGCCTTTCGAGGCACCGCTGACGAACGCGACTTTGCCCGCGAGTGAGATAGTTTGAGTTGAGGTCATGTGGTTGGATTCCTATACGTATTCGGCACTATTCAGTCGCGGGTTCTGGTTCGACATTCGCTTGCCGACTCAGTTATTTTTCAGGTTGTGGAGACCAGGCCCTGGCGTTGGCTATTCGGCGGTGAATCGACGGGTGAGAGTGGAAGATGAACTCTACTACCGCACTGGGCTGTTTTTGCGACATGTTTTGGTCGCCCAGTTTATTCATCGCCGAAATGAACTGTTCGCGCATGCCTGTGAGGTTGAGCGCGTAGCGGTCGGCAGCCGATTCTGCTTTGCGAGACAGCCAGTTGGCGACTGGTAGGGCGATCAGTGAAACGCCTACTCCAACGATGATGACGAGCGGTAGGCCTGCGATGTCGGAGATTCCGCGGAGACCGAGGGAGTCGGTCCACGTCTCCAGCGCGAGATCGATCACGAAGAAACTTATGAAAATCAGGATTACCTGGACGAGCATCATTTTCCATACGTCGTTCCGTACGTGGTGACCGAGTTCATGCGCCATAACGACTTCGATCTCATCGGGCGTGTTCGAATCGATCAGTGTGTCGGAGATGATTATCCGCCGGGTGCGGCCCCACCCGGTTACGGCTGCGTTGGCTTTCGATGATTTGTCGCCTAAATGCCAGACGTACACGCCTTTTACGCGGGTACCGATTCGATCGGCCAGCGCAAATAGCCGGTCTTTGAGTTCGCCCTCTGGAATTGGCTCGAATTTGTAGAAGAGCGGCAGGAGCAGGACCGGCACGAGGGCAGCCAGCACGACGATCAGGAGCGTGGCACCGACAGCCGCTAACAGCCACCAGAGGTCCGCCTGCCACCGCAAGAGCAAGTAGATACCCGACACGATGATAACGATCAGGACCGTCTGAATCGCCGTGCCTTTGAGCCAGTCCCACAGCCAGCTAGTGAGTGTGAGCTTGCTGAGCCCGAACTGCTTTTCGACGATGAACCCCGAGTAGACCTCGAACGGAAACTCGATGGCCTGCAGACCTGCACCGGCCACCAGTAAGTACAACACGACGACTATTGCGGACGAACTGGTCCATCCCTCCGCGAG
This sequence comes from uncultured Dehalococcoidia bacterium, assembly GCA_913048295.1. GTDB lineage: Bacteria > Chloroflexota > Dehalococcoidia > Lucifugimonadales > Lucifugimonadaceae > Lucifugimonas. Next base: position 20,212 of record CAJWWK010000003.1, on the reverse strand, counting down.
ATTTCTAATGGCCTCAGAGCCGCCGGCGAGCAGGAACACGAGTGGGATCACAAAGTTGAGGCCCATTCCGACGATCGACATCGTCAGCTTTATTCGCTGGTAGTGCTGCGCACGGGCGGGGTCCGCGGGTTCAACTGCTTTTGGCGCGACGTCTTCTGGAGAGGTCGTATCGGGTGCGTTGTTGCCGGTTGAAGCCATGGCGTTAGGAAACGATTGCGATCTTGTTGCTGGCGATCAAGTCGAAATCGATTTCGGCGCCTAGTCCGGGCTTGTTGAAGGCGTGGACGTTGCCGTCGGAGTCGATATCGATGTCGGTTTCGAGTCCGTATTTTTGGGCTCCCGACGGCAGGAGGACTTCAAAGAATTCGCAGTTTTTCATCGCCATGATGGCGTGCATGTTCGCCACGTTGTTCAGCGAGTTGCCGCCGTGGTGCACCTCGTAGTTCATGTGGAATGCTTCTGCGAGGTGCGCGGTTTTCATGAGCGAAGTGATGCCGCCTTTCACAGCGACGTCGCCTCGAAGATAGTCAGTTGCCTGCGAGGTCAGCCATGGCGCGTAAGCCGTGAATCCGCCCGGTGAGTATTCGGTCGCCATTAGCGGGATGTGGAGTTGTTGCTTGAGTTTGGTGTAGTTGTAGAGATCGTCGTCGGCGAGTGGGTCTTCGTACCAGTAGTAGTTCAGCTCCTGGATCGCACGGCCGACACGCACCGACTGCGGGTAGTCATACGACCATGTTGAGTCGAGCATGAGCGTGTGGTCGGGCCCGACGGCTTCACGGATCTGTGTGCAGCATTCGATGTCGAGTTCGGGGTCGGTTGGCGGGTGGATTTTGTATGCGGTCCAGCCTTCGCTTTTCATTTTCGCCGATTCCTCGGCGTAGATTTCGGGCTGCTGGTAAACGGTCGACGATGCGTAGGCTCGGACCGTTGTTCGGTAGGTGCCGAGTAGCTGGTGAATGGGCATGTTTGCTGCCTTGCCGGCGATGTCCCAGAGGGCGATGTCGCAGGCGCCGATTACACGTATGCCGCTCTTGCGGACGAGCTGGCTGAGGGTTTGCCAGAGTTGTTCTCGATCGAGCGGGTTTTGTCCGATCAGCACTGGCTTTAGGTAGCGGATCAGCGAGTTGGTGTCGAGACTTGCGGGCTGGCTTGAGCTTCCCAGAAATGCGTGACCGTCGATGCCTTCGTCCGTTGAAATCGTGACTAATCCGAGGTCGGATTCGCCGCCGATCTTGCCGGAAAGAGCACTGTAGTGGGTCGTCGGGATGTCGTTCCACTTGAACAAGGTGACCGTTACATCGGTGATCTTCATTACGTTATCTGCTCCGGGCGTCGTCGGACGACTTGGTCGCTCGCTGCAATCTACCCTTCCCCTAACCCCTTCCTACGGGAAGGAGGATTAATGTTGCGAACCCGCTAGTTAGTAGCTGTTTAGAAAAATGGTTGTGTGACGGATGAGGTTTCGACGACCGCTACCTCGCCTTGAGTGAATCGCTCAAGCACGGCTTCGTCGATCTCGATGCCGATGCCGGGCTTGGTTGGGACGTCGACACGACTGTTTTGTTGAGTAAAGAACGGTTCGGTCAGGTTTTCTCGAACGGGGTGCGGCGTCTGGTCGAACTCTAAAACCGATTCGTTCTGGTAGGGGATGTTCGTCTGGCCGATCTGTCCGATCGGTTGGACAGCGAGTGCATGCAACGCCGCTGCGAAGCTGATTCCGGTGCCCCAAAAATGCGGGTTAAACTTAATGCCGAACGCCTGGGCCATGAGGCCTACGCGGTGCATTTCAGAGAGTCCACCGACTCCGCAAATATCGGGCTGAACAATGTCGAACGTTCGCTCGGCGAATCTTGGCGCAAACTCCCAGCGGGTCGACAGACTCTCGCCGCCCGAAACTGGAATTGGCGATTTTTCTTGAACTAGCTTGTTGGCTGCGAAATCTCGTGAGCCGCATGGCTCTTCGAACCAAGTCAGGTCATTGTCGGCGACCATGTTGGCGAAGGTAAGGGCGGTTGACGGATCGTACGACTCGTTGGCGTCGAACATGAGGCGTACTTCGGGACCGATCGCTTCTCGAGTCGCCTTGATGCGTGCTGCGTCCTCGGCGAGCGACAGGGCGCCGACCTTCATCTTCATGCCCGAAAAGCCCTGCTCGACGTAGCCGACTGCTTCTTCCAGGTGCGGTTTTAGGGCGTAGTTGTCGACGTAGTAGAGGCCGGTTGCGTAGACGGCAATCGAGTTGTGAAGCCGCCCACCCATCACTTCAGCAACGGGTTTTCCGGTGGTTTTGCCGACGATATCGTGAAGTGCTATATCGATAGCACTCATCGCCATCGCCGGAACGCCGGCATAACTGTGGCTCTGGTACGTGGCTCGATGAATCTTGTGCCAGATCTGCGAAATGTTGGCTGGATCTTCACCGATCGCTGAGCGCGCAACGGACGCGATCCCGGCAACTGTGTCCTGCGATCCGTAGGTTTCGCCCCAGCCGATTACGCCGTCGTCGGTGCATACTTTTAGAACGACGACGCTTCGGGTATTGGTCCAACGCTGCGACCATCCGAACGGCTTATCGAGCGTGGCTTCGACGAATCGGACTTCGATGCGATCAATTTTCATTAGGTGCGTTGCGCCCAGTCTTTGTCGAGTTGTTCGAATCGGCGGTTTAGTTCGGCGATGACGCAATCCGGGATGGGTAGGTCGTTGTCTATTTGGCGCACGTTAGTCGCCATATGCGAGGGATTCGTAGTGCCTACTATTGCGACGTTGGCGTTCGGGTCGCTGAGCGTGTATCCGAGCGAAGTGAGAATCGCATCGTCGGGCTCGTTTTCGATGGGACCGAGGGTGCGAACAGATTTGGCGCGTTCGAGATAGGGCGTGTTGTAGTTGCTGGCAGTCTGATCGGCGGCATCGGGGCGTGACTTGCCCCAGACCCCTCCGGCGATAGGGCGCTTGATGATCGTGCCCATGCCTTTTGCGATCGCCTTTTCGAGAAGCCCCGTAGTCCGCGCCCGCTGTTCGACGAGGTTGTAGCTTGTTTGCAAGGTTGCGAACAGCCCGGAGTCGACTGCCCAGTGCGCTGATTCGTTATCGCCAGAGTAGCCGATGAAGCTGGTTTTACCTGCCTGCTGCGCTTCCTGCAGGGCGCGGATGGCATCCCCTTTTTCCAGGACATCGATGTCACACGAATGCAGCTGGACTACATCGACGTGATCTGTCTGGAGCAGGCGCAGGCTGCGGTCGATAGAGTCGACGACCGTCTGGAATGTCCATGCCTCCCCTTCGTACCCGCGGGCGACGTGGCCGGCCTTGGTGGCCAGGAAGTAATCATCGCGGCGCTGTGAAACGCCGTTTCCAACCAGTTCTTCGGAAATGCCGTAACAGGCAGAAGTGTCCAGAAAGTTGATGCCGTTATCGAGGGCCGTGTTAAGTACGTTCGTTGCCTGGGCCTGGTCGGAGAGTTCAAACGATCCGATCTCAGACAGACCGACTCCCAACCGGCTGGTTTCAAATCCCGTGCTACCGAACTGGACTTTCTGCATGATTCAACTTTCACTATGGGATGGTGACTCGATTTTGGAATGTTGGCCCGAAGCTTACTCCCGGGGAAATGCCAGGCGTAATCCGAGGCGTAGAAATTTGGACAAAAAAAGGCCCGTGCAATTCGCACGGGCCATGACGATCAAACGCGGTTAGCTTAGCTTGCTTTACCGATTTTAAACATCTTAGTGCTACAGACCGGGCACGTACCCTGGGAAGCAGGGCGTCCGTTCTTCATCGTAATCTGCTGGGCGTTCTGCATCTCACGTTTGGTCTTGCACTTCATGCAGTAGGCTTCCATGGCGGCTCCCCCGGGACTCGTAATGTGTGTACACCGCTCGTACAAGCGCATCGTGCGCTAGTGCGGTAGATCGTCGAACGACCCTACTACATCTTTTTGAACTTGTCGCTGGTTCAGATGGGCAACGTAGCTTACGATTGCAGGAACCGCCGTTCACTCAACTAGGGGTGGGTGGTGCAATCGTAACCGTACAGGTGGTGAATATTCCGGAATCCGTCGCAACTTGGGGAGTGTCTGTTGTTAAACGACTAATTTGTAATTCGGCCATATTTACCGTCAAAAACGGGCGTTTTCCTATCTCAGTCCAGTATCCAGCCATTTCCCAACTACAGGCGAGATTACACAACGGGCGGGCGTTCATCGTGGGATCAACTATAATTTCGAGTCGAAAATCACCGCTGACCGACATGTTTCGCATGCCCAAAGCGGCCCTGAAACCAGTCCACACTTACAAGGCGAATCAGTCCAACGAGGATATTGTCGGTGCCAACGACTCAATCGAGTGAATCTGTAGAAAAGCTGAAGGCCGACGCGACCCGCGCGTTGCGCGCCGCGGATTCCGCGGAACAACTCGAGGCCTGGCGCGTCGAGTATCTGGGACGGAAGGGGCGACTGACGTCGGTTCTCAGAGCTCTTGGATCGCTGGAAATTAAAGAACGCAAGGCCGTAGGCGCGGCGGCCAATAGGCTGCGCACCGAGCTGGAGTCACTTTTCGATGAGCGGTTGTTGCAGGCGAAATCTAACACGGCTCCGGCAGGTTCAATCGACATTACCCTGCCCGGCCGCAAGTCGGGATCAGGTGGGCTGCACCCATCGACTCAGATGATCCGGGAGATCACCCAGGCGTTCAACGAGATGGGCTTCCAGACGATCGAAGGTCCTGAGATCGAGCTCGAGCGTTACAACTTCGACTTGCTGAACATTCCGGCCGACCACCCGGCAAGAGACCAATGGGATACGATCTGGGTCGATTCCGATTCGCGCAGCGACGTTTTGCTGAGGACTCACACTTCGCCGATGCAGGCCCGGGTTATGGAGAATACCGACCCACCGATCAGGGTTGTCGTTCCTGGCAAGTGCTATAGATACGAATCCACCGACGCGACTCATGAATGGCACTTCAACCAGGTTGAGGGGCTTGCTGTTGACGAGGGGATTACATTTGCCGATTTGAAAGGTACGCTCTACGAGTTTGCCCGGCGTATTTTTGGCCCGTCACGAAAAGTTCGGTTCCGCTGCGACTACTTTCCTTTCGTGGAACCGGGAGTCGAGATGTCGGTTGACTGGAACGGCGAGTGGATCGAGATTCTCGGTGCGGGGATGGTTCACCCAAAGGTGCTGAAAAACGTGGGGTATGACTCAGACAAGTACACCGGGTTCGCGTTTGGCATGGGGCCCGAGCGGATATCGATGTTGCAGAACGATATATCGGATATCAGGCATTTCTTCAGGAACGACCTGCGGTTCCTCACACAGTTTTAGGCCCGGCGAACGCGCCGGTCACACCCGTTCCGTTGTGACACTGTTTACCGGCGTTGTACCGGCTCCTATCTGTGATTTTGATTAACTGTGAATAACGAGCAATATATATGAAGGTTCCTGTTTCCTGGATGAAAGAGTATGTAGACATCGAGATAAGTCTCGACGAGCTGGCTGATCGATTGACAATGGCAGGCAACGAGGTTGAATCGATCGACCGGACTGGCTGGATCGACAACGTAGTAGTTGGGCGCGTCCAGAGCGTTCGGCCGCACCCCGATGCTGATCGATTGTCGCTCGTGACGGTCGACCATGGCGATGGCGAGGCCGACGTCGTGTGCGGAGCGCCCAACGTTGCCGAAGGCCAGAAGATTGCATATGCATCGATAGGTGCGGTTCTGTTCGACGCTTATGCCGATGAACCCAGCAAGACCCGGAAATTGAAGCGCTCGAAGATTCGCGGTGTTGTTTCGAACGGGATGGTCTGTTCGGTCAGGGAGCTCGGCATTGGGGATGATCACGAGGGCATCCTGGTACTTGACGAGGGCGCGAGAGTTGGCACACCGATCGGTGAGTTGATTGGCGAATCGATACTAGATATCGAACTTACTCCGAACCGCCCGGACTGCCTGGGGATTGTTGGCGTTGCCAGGGATGTCGCGGCGATCACAGGCAACCCGCTGCGGGAGCCGGACACTACTTACGAGTCGACAGGCCCCGACGTGAACTCGCTAGCTTCGGTCGGAATCGCTGATCCGGATCTCTGCCCGAGATATACGGCCTCGGTAATCGAGGGAGTGAAGATCGGCCCATCGCCAAAGTGGTTGCAAGAACGGCTGTTGGCACTCGGCGAGCGGCCCATCAACAGCATCGTCGATATCACGAACTTCGTGATGTTTGAGCTAGGGCAACCGCTCCATGCGTTCGATCTCGACAAGGTTGTCGACCGCAAGGTGATTGTGAGACGCGCCAGGGCGGGCGAACAACTTGTAACGCTGGACGATAGGGAAAGAAAGCTCGGCGATGAAATGCTGCTGATTGCTGACCCCGAGCGGGGGATTGGCCTTGCCGGTGTGATGGGTGGCGCGAACACGGAGATATCCGAGACGACAACTACAGTCTTCCTGGAGTCGGCAACATTTCATGGCGTAAATAACCGGCAGACCGCCCGTGCGCTCGAGCTTTCGAGTCAGGCGACCCTGCGTTTCGAAAAGGGGTTGCGGTCGGGGCTGAGCGAAGTCGGGCTGCGCCGGGCAACAAAGCTTATTCTCGAAATCGCTGGAGGAACTGCCGCCTCGGGGATTATCGACGTATATCCGGGCGCTGGTGAAGAACAGCAGTCGATTGAACTCAACAGGGATCACATCAAAAAGATTCTCGGTTTCGAATTCGAAAAATCAGTCGTTGAAACAACCCTCAAGAGTCTCGGGTTCGACTTTAGAGAACGTGATTTCGGGTGGCAAGTAGATATCCCATACTGGCGGCCTGATGTTTCGATTCCCGAGGATCTTGTCGAGGAACTCGCAAGGATTATCGGATATGACAATATCCCCACGACCACCCTTTCTGGCAGACCGCCGAAGTGGCAGCCACAACCGGCAATGCAACTGCGTAGGCGCGTCACGGATGTGCTGGTGGGGGCTGGCATGCGAGAGACGATTAGTTATTCGGCCACGACTGCCGCAGGTGAGGCTCGTGTGACACTTCCGGACGATACGGGTGTGGGTGTGGGTTTGCGCAACCCTGTCAGTGCAGATTTTGCCGTGATGCGGCGTACATTGCGAGAAGCGATACTGTCGACTGTCGCCAGTAACTCACGAACCTGGCGCGGTCCGATCGCCGTCTTCGAGGCTGGCAGCGTGTTTCTCAAGTACGGGGAAGGCTTGCCGGAAGAACGGCAAATGGTGACGGGGGCGTTCGCCGGGCCGAGAAACGACCTGCACTGGGACGATTCAGGTGATACTTCGGATTTTTACGATGCGAAAGGTGCTCTTGAAGCTACGCTTGACGATCTGGGAATTACGGCGGTCTTTGAGCCTGTAGAGGATGGAACATTTGCACCCGGCCGTACTGCGATTGTGAGGGTTCCGGGTGCAAATAACCTGGCCGTTGGCATTGTCGGCGAAGTGTCTGACGATGTGTTTTCGCTGTTCGATGCTGAGGTTGAGAGTGTTGCAATGTTCGAGCTCGACCTTGCGGTCTGTCTCAAAGTGGTGCAGGGGGCTGACAATTCTGATGGGTCGGGAAAATTTACCGAGTTTGTCAGGCTTCCGGCCTCGCATCGCGATCTTTCACTTGTTGTCGATTCGGGCGTAACAGTCGGGCAGATAGTTGAAATCGCAGGCCGAAACAGGATCGTGACCTCGGCGACCGTGTTCGACGTGTTTGAAGGTAAGGGCGTTCCGGAGGGTAAAAAGGCGATTGCAATTCGGCTTGTCTACCAGTCGCCGAACAAAACGCTTACGGCGGATCAGGTCGGGAAGATCGAGCAGCAGACTCTGAAGCAACTGGCAAACGAGCTGGGTGCTGAGCTACGTGTTTAGCGACCGACCGGCGGCACTCCAATGACTGAACATGTAGATCACACAGGCCCCGGGGCGGCGCACGCGCACAGGCCACACCGGCACCACTACGACGCCGAGATGCTCAGTGTTGAAGAGGCGCGCGATCGCATCCTCTCGTACTTCGATCGACTGCCTGCAGTTGAAACGGCGCTTGTCGACGCGCTTGGCCAGGTGCTTGCTGAAGAGTTGGTTGCCCCCTTCGACATTCCTCCACTTACGAACTCGGCGATGGACGGTTACGCAGTTGTCGCGGCTGATACGGCCGGAGCGTCGAAAACATCGCCGGTCGAACTGCCGGTAGTTGGAGTTATCGCGGCGGGACGGTTACCCGAACGTCCCCTGACCCCGGGAACGGTTATCCGTATCATGACCGGCGCTCCAATTCCCGATGGTGCCAATGCCGTTGTGCCGTTCGAGGACACCGATGAGTTGGAGCGTCAAAAGTCGGGGTCTGTTGGGTCGCTGAGTTCAATTTCGATAAATGCCCCGGCGGAGCCTGGCGACAATATTCGGGCCGCCGGGGAGGACATTACTGCCGGCACAGTTGTGTTTGGTGAAGGCGAAATTATTGGCGCGGCCCAGATAGGCGTGATCGCATCGCTCGGTCGCGCCGCGGTGCGAGCTGTGCGGCGCCCGGTAGTTGCGATTGTTTCGACCGGTGACGAACTTCTGGAGCCCGGGCAGGAGCATGAACCGGGCAAGATATATAACTCAAACGCCTATAGTGTGGCCGCGATGGTCACCCGGTACGGTGGTGTGCCGAAGATCATGAGCATTGCCCGTGACACCGTCGAATCGCTGGAGGCGGCGCTGGAAGACGCTCTCGATGGTGCCGATCTTGTTGTGACGTCGGCCGGGGTTTCCAAGGGTGACTACGACGTGGTGAAGGACGTACTTTCGTCGAAAGGTGAGATCGCGTTGTGGTCGGTGCGAATGCGCCCTGCCAAGCCGCTCGCGTTCGGAATGTTGAAGCGTGACGACGGAGTTGGCGTTCCTCATCTTGGCCTGCCCGGGAACCCGGTTAGCGCAATGGTGGCCTTTGAGCAGTTTGGACGACCGGCATTGCGATTGATGATGGGCAAGGTGCAGGCCGAGAAGCCTTCGGTGGAGGCAGTCATGGACGATGCGATCCACAACTACGATGGACGTCGCGTGTACGCGCGGGTTCACGCTTATCAGGACGCGGCAGGTGTTTATCGCGCACGGTTGGCCGGGAACCAGAGTTCGGGCGTACTCAGTTCGATGGCACAGGCAAATGGATTAGCCATCTGCCCCGATGAGATTGCTATGATTGATGTGGGCGAAATTGCCAGGGTCGAGATGTTCGACTGGCCCGACGATATTTTCTAATAAACAACGAGCGTTGCCGCGCCGACTGGCAGTGTGGTGACGCGCCGCACTGATTGCGCACCGAAAAGTTCATGACCAACCAGACAGAACAGACAGAACAGATCGAGCAAGTCCCCGCTGAACCGGTGGAGGAGCTGAAATACCAGATCAACGCGCGGGCGTTTGAGTCGTCGGGTCGATCTTTCGCATTCGCCGTTTACTCACGCCTTTCACCAGCCGGCAAATCGGTTGTTGACGATGGCAAGGCCCCGGGTGGCTTTGGTTCGGCATCGGAATACATGAAGGTGATGTCGAATATATGCTCGAAGGAGCCTGACTTCCTCCTTCCTGGTACGCCGATTACCGAGGCGGTTTTCAAACTGCTGCTCGCGAACACGAACAGGGCCATGACGCTCGAGGAGATTCAGTCGGGTCTAACGACCGCCTGGGCGAGCGTGATTTACCTGAAGAATCTGTCTGATGAAGTTCTACACCGCATGCTGAACCAGAAGAACGACTACTTTATCAAGCGGGCGGTCATCCGCCGTCGCCGTCGTAGTACTCAGCAATAGCGATTCTCTAGCGAATTTCAAAGCCCTCGGCCAAGTGACCGGGGGCTTTTTGTTTCAGGGTCTCGACTTGCTCGACACGGGAGCCGTGAGGGCCCACTGTGACGGCTGTTATCAGTTCATCGAGGATTGACCGGAGGGCTGTGGCTTGTATTTGAACCGAGCCGTCGGGCAGGTTTTTTACCCAGCCGGATACTTTTAGCCGGTCGGCAGTCATCGCAACGAATATCCTGAAACCCACGCCCTGGACCCTGCCTCGAACGGCCAGCTCGACGGTTTCTATCGTGCGACTACTTTCGCTCATCGTCAGTTACTTCAGTGGGCGTTGCAGAGGGTTCTGGAGGAACGGTGCGGCGTGACCGACGAGGGGGCCGATTCGTGAATTTGCGGGCCGATTTGCGCTCTTCGTCGGCGAACCACTTGAAGAAAAGCACCGTCATGGTTGAGAGGAACACGAAGTTGCCTGGAATCCACATCAGGAGACCGCCAATCCGCTGGTCTTCCGTCGGCGACCAGTCGAAGTGTCCAGGATTATCGATGTGAACACTGAATATGACTGAATTAGAGAGCGTGATGATGGCTGCCAGCAGCGCCGATGGTGTGACAGCGAGCAGCAGAAAAACTATTCGCTGGGGATAGGAAAGCGGTGTCCGAATTGGCGGCGGCCCGATAATTGGCCACCAGAAAAACACTGCCGGTGCGAACATGGTGAAGTGCATGACCAGATGCAGCCACTCATTTTGCAGTGAGGCGTTGTAGGCCCCAGGGATGTGCCAGAGGTACAACGAACCGAGGAACAGCGGGAGGGCCACCGCGGGGCGGGTCAGGGCCCGGAGAACCCGGATGACTATCGCAGCTTCTGTGAGGGCCGTCCCTGCGCCGGTACGAATTGGCCGTGGGAACGCCCAGATGTACGCCGGCATCGGTCGGGCGATCAGTAAAAGCGGTGCTGCGAACATCGCGATCACGATGTGTTGGGTTGTGTGCATGGCGAAGAGATCGGCCGCGTAGACATCGAGGGGTCCGGCAAGTGCGAATGCCAGGAGCGCGAAGCCGGTTAGCCCTGCCGCAAAGTTTCCCCAGAAGCCAGTGTTCGACGTAGTCCGCATTGCCAGCCGTGCGGAGCCGACGATGTACAGGGCCGCGAGCATCAGGATCAGGACCGCGGGTGGGGAAGAAAAATCCCACGCGGATATGAAATCGCCGAAGCTGCCGATTAAATCGTTTTCTGGGCCATTGGTCATGGTGTCGGGCCATCCCCGAATTTGGTACTGCTGTTGGAGCCAACTGTTGGAGTCGGGTTTGTGTGGACCCCATAGAGTCAGGTCCCTGCGGCGGTGATTTTAAGCGCTCTCGGTACGTGACGACTGGCTATCGGACCTGGTTGCCGAATTGCTGGAGCAGCAAGACCAGCGTGAACATTCCTATTCCGATGCCCATCGAGGCTGTAAAGATGTAGGTGAACAGCCGACCATCGAACCGCAGGTGCATGAAAAATGCGACTACGCCAACGAACTTCAGGGCCGATAGGCCGAGCAGGATCGGGATGTACAGCCCACCCAGGCCCTTCAGGGTGAACAGCCACACTTCTAGCAGTGTGATTACGCCCAGGAACAGCCCGACCAACCAGTAAAAACCGGGGCCTGCGTGCGACACGCCACCATGGGTGATTGTGCGCCAGATATTACTGAGCCATGCACCGCCGATCGGACCCTCGAACGGAGGGTCTGGTTCCTGGCTTGCTGTGTGGGGCAGGTTCCACCACCCGTTGCCTCTGTGATATGTAAGTTTCTGCCAGAGATTCGCCATTTTCGGTTCTCGCGCCTATCCCTTGTTTCTAGCCGTGAAGAAGTTCAGCGCCCGGCGGTGGACCGTCGTTTGCCGATATGAGGTAGATGACCGTGAAAATTACGATCCAGACAATGTCGACGAAGTGCCAGTAGAGACCGGCGATTTCGAGATCCAGGGAGTTATCGGCACGGAGTTTGCCCCGGTGCGATGAATACGCCAGAAAGGCCATCCAGATCACACCGATGGTCACGTGGGCACCGTGGATGCCGGTGAGGATGAAGAACGTAGTTCCGAAGATGTTGGTCCGGGGGGTCAGGCCTTCGTGTGCGAACTCCCTGAACTCTACGAACTGGAAGCCCATGAAGACTGAACCGAGCAGCACGACAACAAGAATCCAGAGTGTTGCCTTGTTCTTCTGGCCTTCTCTCAAATAGTAAAGACCCAGGACCATCGCCAGCGAGCTCATCAGCAGCACGAAGGTCGAAACCGATGTGACCGGGATGTTGAGAATTTCGGAAGGGTATGGCCCGTTGAGGCTACGGCCTCGGTAGACGAGGTACGTTGCGATAAACGCCCCGAAAAACATCACGTCAGAGCCCAGGAACGTCCACATCAGGAGCTTCCTGCTGTTCAGTCCGGTTGAGGTATCTTCGTCTCCGCCGTGCGCTGCGGGGTCGAAATGTTCTGTTGTTGCGGCCTGTGTCACGTTCGATGTCACTTTAGAATCTGGGATTTGTTCAGGAGACTGGAGATGAAACTTGGAATTACGGGGTTTCTGGTTCGGGGTCGTTTACCGGTTCCATTGACCAGCCGAGCAGGCCCCAGATAAAGAATGGCGCTCCCGCGAACAGCACAAGCCCGTCGGTAAGGAATGCGATGCCGAAGATCGCGAGTCCTATGGACAGGATGAATGGGTAGTAAGACTGGTCTGGAAGATGGATTTTGCCGTGGCCGTGTTCGCTTTCGGTGGCTTCCGCCCCGTACGCGCCGCCCGAAATCACTGGCACGCTCTCTTCATCGACGGCCTCATCGAGTTGCGCACCCGAAGGCACTGCCGGATCGTCATCACCATGCCCGTAGTACTCGGCGATGGTCTCCGGGTATTTTTTGAACCAGAAATCGTCGCGGTACTCGACTTGAGGGATTTCATCGAAGTCGTGTGGCGGCGGCGGTGACGAGGTGGCCCATTCAAGAGTGCGGCCGTCCCAGGGGTCGGCCGGGGCCACTTTCCTCTGCATCCGAGAGACAAGTACGTTAACCATGAATACCAGTACGCCGAAGCCGAGGATGAAGCCACCGATTGAAGCGGCGAGGTTCGTGCCTTCCCAGCCCATGTTTTCGGCGTAGGTGTAGATTCGCCTCGGCATTCCGTCCAGGCCGACCCAGTGCAACGGTGCAAACTGGAGATTGAAACCAATGAACATCAGCGCCCAGTTTGCAATTCCTAGCTTTTCGTTCAGGTACCAGCCGGTGAACTTCGGCCACCAGTAGTAGATTCCGCTGAATATCCCAAGTAGCGACCCGCCGACGAGGACGTAGTGGAAATGGGCGACGACGAAGTAGGTGTCCTGCTGCTGGGCATCGGCGGTCGGTGCCGCGTGCATCACGCCGCTGAGTCCGCCGATTGTGAACATGGCGACAAACGAAATCGAAAACAGCATCGCCGTGTTCAGACGTATGTTCCCGCGCCACATCGTACCGATCCAGTTGAAGATCTTTATGCCGGTCGGGACACCAATCAACATTGTGGAAATTGCGAAGGCCGAGTTGGCCGCCGGGCCGAGGCCGACCGTAAACATATGGTGGCTCCAAACGAACCAACCCATGAACCCGATGACCACTCCTGCAAACACAACGAACGGGTATCCGAATAACGGCTTCCTGGAGAAGGTTGGGAGGACTTCGGAGACGATTCCCATGGCCGGGAGAATCAGGATATAAACCTCAGGATGACCGAATAACCAGAAGATGTGCTGCCACATCACCGGATCGCCACCGCCGAGGGAGTTGAAGAAGTTGGTGCCGTAAACGCGGTCGGTCTGAAGCTGGATGCCTGCGACGGCCAGTATCGGCATTGCAAGCACAAGGAGGATTGAAGTTACAAGGGTCATCCATGTGAAGACCGGCATCTTGAACATGCTCATGCCGGGCGCACGCATATTCAGGATCGTGACGATGAAGTTAAGGCCGGCTGCAATTGAAGCGACACCCAGGATGTTCAGGCCGACAATCCAGTAGGTCATCCCCATTCCGGGATTGAAAGTCACGCCAGAGTATGGTGCATAACCGAACCAGCCGCCGTTGGGAGCGTTTCCGGTGATCCAACTGGCGTTGATTATCAGAGAACCGGCAAGGAATACCCAAAAACTCATTGCGTTAAGCCGGGGGAACGCAACGTCTCGGGCGCCGATCTGAAGAGGTATCAACCAGTTAAAAAACGCAGCCGACAGAGGCATGATGACCAGAAACACCATCGTCGTGCCGTGCATTGTGAACAGCTGATTGAACGTTTCGGGGTCGACGAACGTGTTTTCGGCCTTGGCCAGTTGAATGCGCATTAAGAGCGCTTCAATTCCGCCCACAAGGAACCAGATGAACGCGGTTACGCCGTAAAGGGTCCCTATACGTTTGTGGTCGACCGTCCCTATCCAGCTCCAAATTCCTGCATAGCCCTTGGGCCGTGGAAAGAGCCGTGGGAATGTCAGCGATGTTGTTGTCACGAGTGTGCTCCGCTGTAGGACAGTATAAGACCGCCCGTGCAGATAGTTACTTGAGTGTCTTCAGATAGGTTACGAGGGCATCGATAGTGTCATCGCCGAGTTTGCTCCAGCTGACCATGACGGCCGGGTAAGTAGGGACGATGAATTCGCCGGGTTCCCTGATCGATTGCTCGATGTATTCATCTGCGCTCATACCGTCGACCCGACCGGAAGCCCGTTCGCCGATGCCAGCAAGCCCTGGTCCTACTACCTTGTCGGCACCGGTTGAATGGCAGGTAGCGCAGTTTGTAATGAACACCGCTTCTGCATCGATCGCGGTACCTGCGCCGCCGTCGTCAACCGGTTCGGCGGCTGCGCCGGTCCCCGGCTTGAGCGAGAGGAGATAGGTGGCGATATCGGAAATTTCGCTGGCGCTCAGCTTCGCCCTGCCGTCGGGGGTGTCATAGACCGCCGCGTGTTGTTGCATGCGGGTTCCGATCTTGACGGAAGATGGCTCGGTGATCCACCCGACCAGCGAATCATGGTTCAGGTCTTTGAGACCTGCGCCGAGCGTCAGGCGATCTCCGAAGTGAGTGAGGTTGGGGGCTGAAACGATCGACGCGTTCTCGGTGTCTTCCAACCAACCGTTCCAGCGGGCCTGCTGGGTGCTGATTTCCTGAGCATAGGATCCCGGGGCGGTGGAATTATTCGTGTGACAGGAAGAACAGTTGACGGCGAACAGCTGTTGACCCGAAGCTTCAGGTGAACCTGGAGTAGGCGCGTCGGGTGCGGTATGCATGCCCTTGAGCCACGCCTGGTAGTCCTCTTCAGTATCGACGATCACCCGAAACCGCATGTGCGCGTGCGCGATGCCGCAGAACTCGGCGCACTGGCCGTAGAAAACGCCCGGTTCCGTACCGATCATCCATATGAAGTTGTCGTTGAGGGGGACCATGTCGACCTTGCCGGCGATTTTCGGGACCCAGAAGCTGTGGATGACATCTTGAGAGTTGAGTTTAAATGCAACTGGGCGATTGACCGGGATATGCAGTTCGTTCGCGGTAATAATTTCGTTGTCGGGGTACCGGAATTCGAACCACCACTGGTGCCCGATGGCTTCCACGCCTACGACTTCGCCCTGGTCGGTGGGCACCCCATTCTGCTGCCCCCAGATCTGGCTCAGCGTGGGGACAGCGACTGCGATAAGGATGATTGCCGGGATGATTGTCCACGTGATCTCGAGCCTGGTGTTTCCATGCGTCTGGTGGGGGCGTTTGTCCGAGTCAGACCTTTGTCGGTATCGAATGGATGCGTAGATAATGGCGCCTTCGACAAGGACAAAAACGACGACAGCGATCCAGAAAATGAACTTGAAAAGGTTTGCCTGGTCTTCGGCTATGGGACCGGCAGTGCCGAACGTGGACTGGGCGTTGTCGGGTGTACATGCTGCCAGGAGAGCCAACGCGATCGGGGCGAGCAGTAGCAGGGTCGGGCGAAGAGAGATGGAAGGCTTGGAAACTCGGTGCATCTGGGAGCGGTGACGTGGTATCTGGCTGTTGACCGGTTCGTGGCAAAAAAAAGCCGACCGCGATGATCGGCAACATAGCGTAAATGTCATGGAAAGCGTAACACTCGCGTTTTGCCCCCGCAACGGTTAATGTTCGGAGAATATCTGCCCTTTTCATTTCGTTGCGATTTGGCCGACTCCCGGTGCGGGGCGTAGGTTTGTGTACATGGCTAAAAAACTGCTGATAGCGACCCATAATTCGGGCAAGGTACGTGAGTTCTCGCGCATGCTTTCGGCTCCGGACTTTGACGTGGCTTTCGAGGTCGTGGGATTGGGCGATCTCGGTATTGATCTGGATGTTGAAGAGACGGGGACCACGTTTGAAGAGAATGCCGTCCTTAAAGCCAGGGCCTATGCGAAGGTATCCGGGGTACTAACGCTTGCGGATGATTCCGGGCTGTCAGTCGATGCGCTGGATGGGGCCCCGGGGATACATTCAGCCCGCTACGGTGGGGGCGGGCTTGATGATGGAGGGCGAGTGAGGTTGTTGCTCGCCAACATGGAGAGTGTTCCCGGCTGGGACCGAACAGCCAGGTTCATTGCGGTGCTGGCCCTGGTTGGGGCTGAGTTAAACGGGCTTCCAGGGGTTCAGGGAGGTTTGATAACGAGCGAAGGAACGCTTGAAGGTGCGATCGCCCACGAGCCCATCGGCGCCAACGGATTTGGTTACGACCCGGTTTTCTGGCTGGCCTCCCGGGCAAAAACAACGGCGCAATTGAGCGGACCCGAGAAAGATGCTGTGAGTCACCGCGGCGTTGCGTTGCGTGGGCTTCGGAATATTCTCAGGGCGATCAATGTAAGTTGAAGGCAATCCGGCGGAGACCCGACAGTGATCGGGTTGTTTCACCGGTAGAATTGAAACGAACGTCCTCGATACAAGCTACCGCCGGTTCACATGTCGCAATCGTCTGAAATATCACTTCCCCGAGACATCGCCGATAAATTCGATCGGCCTGTTCGCGATCTCCGCATATCGGTAACCGACCGTTGTAATTTCAGGTGCCCGTATTGCATGCCGGCCGAGATATTCGGCGAGAAATACGAGTTCCTTCCGCGTCCTCACATCCTGACATTTGAAGAGATTGAGCGGCTCGCCAGACTGTTTGTCGCAGCCGGCGTTTCAAAGATACGGGTTACCGGTGGCGAACCGCTGGTACGGGCGGACCTTCCGGCGTTGATCGCGAAACTATCGGCTATCGACGGGGTCGACGATCTAACGCTGACCACAAACGGCTACCTGCTGGCGCAACATGCACAGGCGTTGAAGGATGCAGGTTTGGGCCGCATGACGATATCGCTCGATTCCCTTGACGAGGAGATCTTCAAAAAGATGTCGGGCCGTCCACAGAGCCCGGAAAAAACCCTTGAAGGAATAAAGGTGGCATCCGATCTGGGTTTTTCGCCCATCAAGATCAACGTCGTGGTGCAGCGGGGCATGAACGAGCACACGCTGGTGGACACAGCACGCTATTTCAGGGGCACCGGGGCGATAGTGCGTTTCATCGAGTTCATGGACGTTGGGACGAAGAACGGCTGGGAGCTTTCAAAGGTCGTTTCATCCGCCGAGATTCTCGATCTGATCGCTGCGGAATTCCCGGTAGAGCCAGTTGAACCCAACTATCGCGGCGAGGTCGCGAGCAGGTACAGGTACACAGATGGTGAGGGTGAGATCGGCATCATCTCGTCGGTGTCGGTGCCATTCTGCGGAGATTGCTCAAGGGCTCGCCTTTCGACTGACGGGAAGTTGTTCACCTGCCTTTTCGCGACCGGTGGTACTGATCTGAAAACGCCGATGCGGGACGGTGCAAGCGACGCTGAACTTGCCGAGATTATAGGCAGGGTATGGAAGAACCGGGACGATCGCTATTCGGAGTTGCGGTCCAAAGTTACCGAGTTCTCAGGTCCAAAAAACGAAAAAGTTGAGATGTATTACATCGGCGGTTGATCGGTTGATCCTGGCAGCGAGCAAGATGTCGTAGTGCCAATCTGGCAGTTTCCGGTCGGTATGCTCTTGGCGATAGCGGCAGCGGTAGTCGGGATGATGCTGGTGCGTGGGGTGCCCGGGTAGACGGGTTCAGGCGTTTGTCGAGCGGGCCAGCCATTCGTGATCGAGCATCGAGTAGATCTCGAGGTCCATGTACTCGCCGTTTACGTAACCGGTAGCTCGCATTGTGCCTTCATGAACGAAGCCAGGTCGTTCAGGTATTCCGCGTGATGACAGGTTTGCGGTGGCTGCGCGTATGACGATTCGGTGAATCCCCATTTCGACAATTGCCATGTTTATCAGCGCGGAAACGCACCGAGTCATGATTACGCGACCCTGGAGGTCTTCTCTCAGCCAGTAGCCTACGTCAACTGAATTATCGCGACTGGGGTTTCCGAAGCCCATGGTACCGGCCAGCTGATTCTGGAACTCGACGACGTAGCTTCCTGTCCGGTCGAAGTTATCCCGTTCAAAAAGTCGCTTTTTGAATCCCAGCGTATGGGCCTCTTCGGTCGGGTATTCGTGGAGCCAGGGCATGTACTCCCCCAGATACTCTCGTCCGCTGTCGATTGCCTGCCACATGACATCCTGGTCATATTCGGTGACTGGTCGCAGCAGAATCTCGTCGTCGACTGAGATCGTTCTTGTCGGTAGTGGTTTTTTCGGGTGGCTCAGGCGGCCAGTTGTTGGCAAACGCGGCGTAACTGGCCATGTCGAGGGTTTGGTCTTTGACGATGTGACTCTGTCTTCTGATCGATTCTCGCCTGATCCCGAGGCGCTCTGGTACTGCGCAACTGGCACGATTTTCGATTGAACTCTGGATTTCTATCCTGATTAGTTTGCGTTCGGTGAATGCCCAGTCGATCACTGCCTGCAGGCTGCGGGTCATGATTCCACGGCCGGTGAATGCGGCACCGAGCCAGTAGCCGACGAATCCCTGCCGGACGCGGTAATAGATCCTGTGAATGTCGATCGTCCCGGCAAGCTGGCCTTCCGATTCGATCATCCACCAGTGACGGTCGCCGTTTTGGACAGACTTCAAGTCTTCCGCCATCAGTTTTCTACGGTCTTCAACTGTTTTGGGCGGGTCCCAGACACCCAACGCATGAGATAACCGCTCGATATTGGCAGCTGCCAGATTCAGGAAACGCTCTGCGTCATCAAGTTCGGCAGGGCGTAGTACGAGAGAGTCTCCGGCGGTGAGGACTGGAGTCTCGAAGGGTTCTTGCATATGTGTAATTTTCGGCGGCATTCACGGATTCAGGAGAATTTCCGGGCTGTGCCTGATTGTGGGTTGCGGGTATCTTAAGTGCAATGGCAAAAGACAATAACAACACGGTTTACGCTTTCTCCGATGGATCGGCCCTCGGAAATCCGGGTCCGGGCGGCTATGGAGTCGTGCTTAAGTACGGCGACAATCTGAAGGAACTCAGCCAGGGATACGTCCATACCACCAACAATCGCATGGAGCTTATGGGCGCGATCATGGCGCTGGAAAGCCTGAAAGAGCGCCAGCGAGTGGTGCTTACGACCGATTCTCAGTACGTGATCAACGGCATCGAGAAGGGTTGGGCAAGAAAGTGGCGCGCTAACGGCTGGATGCGAAACCGCAAGGAACGGGCGCTGAATCCCGACATGTGGGAACGGCTGTTACGGGCGGTCGATCGTCACGAAGTAAGCTTTAACTGGGTTCGCGGCCACATGGGTCACCCTGAAAATGAACGGTGCGATGAACTGGCCAACGGCGCGGCCCGGGGTAGCGATTTGATCGAGGATAAAGTATTCGTTGAGGCCGGAGGTTAGTTGTTCGGATGACTGAATCTTCTGGAGGACTCAGCCACATTGACGAATCGGGTAAGGCCCGTATGGTCGATGTCGGCGGAAAGGACAACACCGAGCGAGTCGCGGTGGCTGGCTGCGAGGTCCACATGCAGCAGGCGACCTTCGACCTGATCAAATCGGGCGGTTTTGATAAGGGCGACGTGCTTGGTGTGGCGCGGATCGCCGGTGTGATGGCCGCAAAGAAAACATCCGACCTGATCCCGCTGTGCCATCCAATTGCTCTGACCCAAATGACGATTGATTTCGATGATCTCGATGATGGCATCGGTCTATCTGTGACCAGCACTGCCCGCTCGATGGGGAGGACCGGTGTCGAGATGGAGGCGCTGACCGGTGCGAGCATTGCAGCGCTTACGGTTTACGACATGTGCAAGGCGGTTGACCGGGCGATTCGGATCGACGGGCTCAGGCTATTGAGCAAGAGCGGCGGGAAGAGCGGGGACTGGCAAGTTTAGCTCCGGGTGCAATCGGATTGCTTGGTCGCGCGTCGCAATGGCGTTAGCCCCGGCGTCTGAGACCTCCTTGATCGCGTGTGTCTGCGACGCGG
>CAJWWK010000002.1 GCA_913048295.1 uncultured Dehalococcoidia bacterium | reverse complement strand
GACGGGGCCACCCGTTCACACTACTGGAGTCAGCATGGCAAAGCCCGCCCGCCCGAACCTTGTTTATATTTTCACCGACCAGCAGCGCGCCGACACGATGGCTGCGTACGGGAACGACTGGATCGAGGCTCCTAACCTGGACCAGCTGGCCGATGCGAGCTTTGTGTTTGAGAACGCCTATGTGAGTTCGCCGATCTGCACGCCGTCGAGGTCGACGCAAATGACGGGTCTGTGGCCTCACACCAACGGGTGCATCAAGAACAATATCCCGCTTCCCGACGACGTCGAGACCCTTGCCGAGTTCTTCCCGGACGAGTATCACACCGCCTACTACGGCAAGTGGCACCTGGGCGATGAAGTGATTAAGCGGAGGGGCTGGGACGAGTGGCACTCGATTGAGGACCAGTACCGGGGGTGGCACACGAAGGCCGAATACGACGAGGTGTTGAGCGACTATCACCACTACCTGATCGGGCTGGGGCATGAGCCGGACAAGGATTTACGGGGCAAAAAGGTGTTTTCACGGCCTTTTGCTGCGACGTTGCCAGAGGAGCAGACGAAAGCGACTTATCTTGGCGACCGGGTCGGGGAGTTCATCGGTCGCAACAAAGACAGACCGTTTGCGATATGCATCAATTTTTTTGAGCCACACCCGCCGTATGCCGGTCCGCTGGACGATATGTACGACCCGGGCGAGTTGCCGCAGTTGCCGACGTTTATGGTGGACCCGCCCGAGAATTCGGCAGGGATGCATCGCTTGATGGCGGAGGCGCAGAAGACGGCGCTCGCGGATTCCGGGGTGGGGACTGCGGACCTTTTCGGGCGCGACCTGCCGCCCGAGGAGGTGTCGGGAGAAGGGCCGGCCGTCGATACGGAGGAGGAGTTCAGGCGGATTCAGGCCAGTTACTACGGGCTGGTTACGCTGATGGACCGGGGAGTGGGCCGGGTTCTGAAAGCACTGGAGGACGCCGGAATTGCCGACCGCACGATAGTTGTATTCACATCGGAGCATGGCGACCAGATGGGGGAGCACAACATCTTCCAGAAGGTTGTGATGTACGAGCAGTCGGTGAAGGTGCCGTTCCTGTTGCGGGTGCCGTGGCTGGACGGAGGGATGGTTGCCGGTCGGTATTCGCACATCGATACTATTCCGACGTTGCTGGAGCTTATGGGGCTCGAGGTCCCGGGGCACCTGCAGGGCGCTTCTCGTGCCGGGTTGCTTCATGACGGCGGATCGCTCGAGGACAACGATGTGATTATCACCTGGAACGGGCGCAGCATCGACCTCACATTCCCCCTGACCGAGCTTGAGCGGATGCGCGAGTTGCCTCATCGCGCCGTTGTGACCGGGGACGGGTGGAAGTTGAACCTTGCGGTGGGCGATCAGTGCGAGCTGTACGACCTTAATAATGATCCATATGAGCAGGTGAACCTTTTCGACGATGCCGCGTATTCGGACCGGGTGGTCGAGATGGCCTGGAAGATCAGGCGTTGGCAGATCGAGACGGGGGATGTTGCGCTGATACCGGATGTTTACCCGGGTGTTGGGCATGTGGCCGGGATGCGTTAGCTGAGGATGTGTGTGCGGGTGTTGGGCTTGGAAATAACGAGGTGGTGATGATGCCAGCTTACGGTCGTTCCGCAATCGACCTGCTGTCGCGGCCTGAAACTCCGACCCACCCTCTAACTCCCTCCCTGCTAGGGAGGGAGGAAACTGGTCTCAGATTCCCCGATCTTACGGCAGGTTGAGGTCGGTGGTTGGAGTTTCGCTCCAGTCGTCTTTTGCCAGGCCGTCGTAGTCGAACTGGACTGCGCCGTCCTTGATCGTCAACTGGGTTATCAACCTGCCTTCAGCCTTCATGATTCGGTAGCCGGTGGGCCCGGAATCGGAAAGGCCAGCCGGGCGGTCCTGGAACTCAAGCACTGCGATATCGGCGAGTGCGCCGGGGGTAAGGGTCCCGAGTTCGGTGTGGTTGATCCACTTTGCGGGTTCCCATGTTGAGCGGGCTATTACCTCGGCGATCGGCATGCCCATTGCCAGGAACTTGCTCATTACCTCGGTCATGGGCGCGCGCGAGGTGTGCAGGCTTATGCGGTGCATATCGGTGGAAATCGTGTCGGGCGGAAAGCCCTGCTCGATGGCGGGTACGGCCATGGAGAACGAGAAGCTGTTGTTGCCGTGTCCCACGTCGAATTTGACCCCGCGTGCGCGGGCTTCGATGTAGTGGGGCTTGACTTTGCCGTCGTTGCCGATCATGGGTTTGCCGTAGCCGAAGCAGTGGGTTACGCCATCGCCGGGCCGGAGGCGTTTGAGCATTTCGTCGAACGGGCGTGTTGGTTTGGCGTTCTGGTCGACGAGGCAGAAAGAATCGGACAGTCGTGCAGCCTCGACCCCGCGGTCGATCGATTCCCAGCCCCTTCCCTGGTAGTGGGCGACTTTTACGCCGACGATGATGTCGGAGCGTTGCCTGATTTTCGCGGCGGTCGCCTCGGCGTCCATGTCGTTGATGTCCTGTTCGACATCTCCCTCCATGCCCTGGCCAACGATATTGAGGAGCGCGAAGACCCGGACTTTGGATTTTTTGATTACGTCGTTGTTGAACTGGTCGAAAGTCCGCCAGCCCGAGCCACCGCAATCGACCATGGTGGTTACGCCGTATGGGAAGCACATTTCTTCGGGGAACATGGCTCCTGAGAACCCGGTGGTGTGTGCGTGGATGTCGATGAGGCCGGGGATGACGTACATTCCGGAGGCGTCGACGACGCGGCGTGCGTGGGATTCGAGGATTTCGGGTTCGACAGCGGCGACGACCCGGCCTGCGATGGCGAGGTCCATTTGAGCGTCGATGTCGTTTGCGGCGTCGATCACGTGGCCGCCTTTGATTAGGAGATCGTAGGCTGGCATGGGGCGTTAGTCCTTAGTTTTTGTTGGTTGGTGTTCGGTCGAGAGGGCGTTGCTACTACTGGGAGCTGGCAAAGGGTTTCACCCACACCCTAATCCTCTGCCTCCGAGGGAGAGGGGATTCCGACAGATGCTCAATCGCTGAGCTGGCGGAGTCGTGGGTCGGTGCGGTCGCGGATCCAGTCGCCGAGGAAGTTCATCGACATCACGGTCAGGAAGATTCCGAGGCCTGGGAAGAACGAAATCCACCATGCTTCGTCGAGGGTGTCGCGACCGTCGCTGATCATCTGTCCCCAGGATGGAATTCGTGATGGGATGCCGACCCCGAGGAAGCTGAGTGAAGCCTCGGTCAGGATGAGCCCGCCAACCCTGAGGCTTGCGAGCACAAGTAACAGATTGGAGACTCCGGGCAGGATGTGCCTGTACATGAGCCGGATATCGGATGCCCCGGCCACTCTTGCAGCGAGCACATAGTCGCGCGTTTTTAAACTTAAAACTTCCGCGCGAACGTTCCTGACCAGGCCAACCCAGGTGAGCATTATTAAAAGCACCATCATGATGATTACGCCCTGTCCGACCGTTATCGAGACGACCAGCGCGATCAGGAGGAACGGGAGCGCGTTCCAGACGTCGACGAACCTTGTCATCAGTTCATCGAAAAGGCCGCCGTAGAACCCGGTGGTGATGCCGGCCCATGCCCCGAGTATCGTCCCGCTTGCCATCGCAATGATCGCCACGGCGAGCGAAACCCGGGTGCCGTATACCACGCGGCTAAAAACGTCGCGACCGAACTTATCGGCGCCGAGGATGTGACGCGTTTCCAGCCTCTGGCCAATCGGGTCGGTCTGGTAGTACTCGCTATACCACATCGGCCGGGCCAGGCTTCTCCTGAGGTTCTGGTCGTTGGGGTCGAACGGAGCGATCAACGGTGCGAACAACGCGAAAGTTGCGAGCAGGACGATTACGACGACCGGCACGACGGGCCAGCGCCGGAGGAACCGCCACGAAGTTCTTGGGACATTCCTGAGGCGGAGTTGCACAGTCTGGGCTGTTGCCTCAGTGCTTTCAGTGTGACCGATCATGCGTAACGGATCCTTGGATCGACAATCGTATAAAGAAGGTCGGCGACGAGGCTCATCACGAGGTAGAGCGCGGTGAATATGAATACGGTGCCAGTGATCAGCATGAAGTCGTTCTGGTTCACAGCTTCTACGGCAACGCGACCGACGCCCGGCCAGGCAAAGATCACCTCGACGAGGACGGCGCCGTCCATGAAGCCCGCCAGCAGGAGCGTTGCGATCGTAAGAGGTTGAATGAGGGCGTTCCTGAGGGCGTGCTTCCACACAACCACCCGGTTTGAAACGCCCTTCGCCCTGGCGAGCTTGATGTACTCGGAATCGAGGACCTCGAGCATTGCCGACCGCGTGATGCGCATGTATCCGGCCATTGGCCCCCAGCCCAGCACGAGCACAGGCAGCACGTAGTGTTTGGCCTGTTCAAAGAACGGCAGGCCGGACCCTCGACCGAAGACGGGGAGCCATCCCAGGTAGACGGCGAATATCCAGATGCCGACGAGGCCCACCCAGAAGGCGGGGAGGGATTGCCCAAACAGGGCGAACCCCCGCGCGAAGTAATCGGTCGGCGAGCCTCGTTTCAGTGCCGAGACGATGCCAAGTGGTACTCCAGTGATCGTTCCGAATATCCAGGCAACGATCGCGAGCTGTGCGGTTGCCCCCCATTTTTCTCCAACGATTTTGGTTACCGGGCGTTGCTGTTGAACGCTGTCACCCAAATCGCCTCGCAACATGTTTCCAGCCCAGGTCAGGTACTGCAAGACAAGCGGCTTATCGAGGCCCCATTTTGCCTTGAGTGCGGCAAGTGTTTCGGGGGCCATGAAGTAGCCTGGCTGTATGAACAGGTTGATCGGGTCTTCCTTGGCGTGGGCCAGCCCGAACACCGCCATCGAAGCGACGATCATGGACAATGCGGCAAACATCAAGCGACGTGCCAGGAAATTTCTCATGGATTACGAATCCGTATACCCCGACTTATTCAACAGAGACAAAAACATGGAGTGCGGGGGCGATTTACGCACCCCCGCACTCCACGATTATTTCGAACTCACCCTACTTCAGTTTGATGAATTCGGGGTGGTGAAGCGCAGCTTCACGTACCGAGAGCGGCATGTCCCACGACGCTATCTTGTTCGGGTTGATGAGCGCCACGTTGGGCCTTGCGACAGTGCCGATTACCGGCATCCAGTGTGCGAGGAACTCTACGTTGGCGTTCCGCAACTCAATTCGCTTGGCGAGATCGCCTTCGGTGCTCATGGCATCGAAGAAGACGCAGAGTTCACGTATCTCGACAGCGATGTTGAAACCGCCCCGACCACGTGAGCATTCGGAGTTACCCATTACCGGCCAGTCCCAGGGGGCCTGGGGGCTCTCTGCACCGGCGGAGTGTATCCACGGAGCAATGGCCGTGCGACCGATCAGGTTTGGCCTGTAGGTCTGGTACTGGGCCTTCCAGTCCTGGACGTCGATGCCGAGCTCTCGCCACATGCCGACGACGGCAGTGCCGATTTCTTCGTCACCTCGACCGATCCTGATGAAGAACGGCATTTCGAAGCGGATTCCTTTGTCGTTCTTCGGGTAGCCGGCCTCATCGAGCATTGATGCAGCAAGTGCCGGGTCGTACGCGGTGGCCCACTTATCCTGCCAGTTCGGGTTGTTGATGTCGGCACCGTAGACGTAGTTAGGCCACGCTGCGCCGGCAAACAGCACTTCCGAGATCAGGCTGCGGTCGATAGCGAGCGAAAGGGCGTTCCGCACGAGGCGGGCGCGCTCCATGTTGTCCATTCCTTCGGGCGGGCTGCCAAAGTCAGGTCGCTCGGGGTCCCCAACCCACGGCATCGCGTGGCGGACCGTGAAGTTTGTTCCCAGGTCCTCGCCCGTGATGTAGTGGGTTCGTTCCCAGTAGTTACCCGAGAACGAGATCGAGTGGAAGCTGCCGGCACCGGCACCGACCACGACGAATCCGGCCTTCTGCAACGCGGTCATGTTGCGAAGTGCAACGTCCGACACGTCAACAGTTCCGGTCTTCAAGGCTGCTTCTGCAACGGCGTCATCGGGAATGGCACGAAGTGTGTACGTGCTCACTTCCGGAGTGATCCGCCAGTGACCTTGCACGGCTGAAAGCTCCATGATGTCGTCGCGGGAGTAGTTATCAACCTTGAACGGCCCTGTGCCGATCAAGTTGTCTCGCATCCAGCTCTCACCATTCTGATCGAACGCCGCTTTGCTCATGATTCCCAAAGCGAGACCAGACTGGCCGAGCAGCAGAGTTTGCCAACGTGGGTCGAAGGCGGCGATCGTAAACTTTACGGTGTACGTGTCGACCGCAACCACCTCGTTGTCGCCCAGGAACGAGATCCAATTGGATCCACCGTCAGTTACCGATTCCGGGTTGAATCCGGGGTTGCCCCTGTTGTATGACCATGCAACGTCAGCTGCCGTCAATTCTCCGTGACCACCGTGCCATTGGATGCCCTTCTTGAGCGTCACGGTGAGTGAAGAGAGATCGTCAGCGAGATCCCATGAATCTGCGACCAGGTTGACAGCGTTGCCACCCTCGTCGGTCATGAACAATTTTTCCGCTACGCTCTGGCCCAAACCGCCGCCTTCCTCTGGAAGACCGGATATACGGAGTTCAAGTGAACCGCGAACGACAACGGCTCCGGCGGGCGAGCCGGGTGCGGGCGCCGTTCCTACGTCGCTGGGTACGACCGGGAATGGCAGGCCGAAGAAGGTGGCCTCTTCAGGTACTTGTGTCGCCACAACGATAACGTCGTCGCCCTTGACCTGTACTTCTTTTTCGACGATTACAGTCTGTTCAACGATAACGTCGTCACCCTTAACTGCGACTTCGAATTCTTTTTTGACGATGACCGTCTGTTCGACGATAACGTCGTCGCCTTTGATGATAACGTCGTCGCCCTTAACTTCAACTTCGACAATCACGGTGCGTTCGACGATTGTTTCGGTCGAACAGGCCGCGATGATGGCAGCTGCCAGGGCGGCAACTATCAGCAGGACGACGACTCGAATACTATGAGATTGGTGCATTTTTAGCCCCTTTTGGCACGTTCAAATAACAGTGGTATAGAACCGCTTGCATCTATGTCCACGTATTTTTTCGCGCAAACACAAGGCAGCTCCGCACGTGGCGAACTTTACATTGGGGTCGAATGGAGTGTCAATCGACTTTGAGGATTGCTGAAGTCAGGTTCTACGCCGTATTAAACGGGCGGAATTCGACGTATTTTTTGGGGGCAATAGTGCAGATGCACCCCAGTTTTCGGGATGGATAACGGGGTGAGGGGCGCATGTGGGGGATTTCCGCGATGTGGAAAAGGAAGCTCTACGTTACGCGTTTTCTGCCCCATCGAGCTGCCGCGATGGCGAGGAGAGTTGCCATTGCGTTCGCTCCGAGCGCGGCTCCAAATAGCACCGCCTGCGAGAGGCGTTGATTGAGGATGTACACATCGGGGTGATCGATGTACCTGTCGCCGATGTAGTAACCGGCGAGAGCGCCTAGCAATCCTCCGGCGGCTGCCACGATCCAGACAAGCACTGCGCCGCGCTTCGATTCAAACAGGTTGAACCAGGCGATCAATCCGCCGGTCGACGCGAAAATTCCGATGACTGCCATGCGGACCGTGAACGCCAGAACATCACCCGCGACCGGGGAGGGAACGAGGATGCCGTTGAATATGCTTCCGATAAACGCGGCTACGGCCGCTATCGGCAGGCCCACGAGGACGCGCACGCCAAGGATCGCACGCGAGGTTTCGACGATGCTGGTTTTGTAGAGGAAGCCTTTTTGATTGGTGTCGGTCACCTGTTTACCGCCTGGAGGGCCGCGTTGATGTAGCCGTAACAGTATGCGAAGCCGACTCTCCGCGCGTTGTCGCCTGCGAGGCCGGGGACGTGGTCGGGCATCAGCATGTATTCGTAGCCTACATCGCGATACACGGCGAGGGCTTTGAGCATGTCGATATCGCCTTCATCAGGGAACACCTCGGTGAAGTTCAGGAACCCGCCCTTGATATTGCGGAAGTGGACGTTGAATATCTTGTTTCGCTCACCGAAGTAGCGGATTACGTCGTAGATCTCTTCTCCGGGATTTTCGAGCATTTCCGATACGGTGCCCTGGCAGAAGTTGAGGCCGTGGTACGGGCTTTCGTGCATCTGGATGAATTTTTTGAGCCCTTCGACTGTGCCCATGACGCGAGCGACCCCGCGATACAGGCTGTCGCCAATACCGGGGTCCTGCGGGTGGCAGGCCAGTTGCACTTTGCTCGCTTCGGCGACCGGGACGACCCTGCCCAGGAAGTGGTCGATGCGGTCCCACATTTCATCGGCGTCGGCGGCCCCACCTTCAAACTCGCCGAGCGACTGGTCGAGCTTTGAGTAGTCGAACGACGACAGTTGTGCGCCGCCGCGCCCGTAGCCGGGTTCGGTGCGCATGTGGCCCAGAATGGTGATGTTGTAGCGGAGCCCCCTGATGCCAGCGCCACCGGTGGCTTCGATAAGCGTGCAAATCTGGTCGATCTCCCGGTCTCGTTCGTCGCTCGGACCCAAAAAGACGTGCGAGACGTCGTTTTCGAACGCGGAGCGCGAGCCGAGCGGCATCAGCGAAATATCGAGTTCGATTCCGTACGTGGCAAGGCGTTCCTTGTGGTCTGTAAATGCCTGTTTGTCCCACGTTGTCCAGTGGCCGGGCGGGTCGGACGAGACGTGGTTGACGCCGAGCTGGCTCAGGACCTTCAGTTCGTCATCATCGGCGGGTTGTCCCTGGGTTCCCAGATACATTTCGATTTCCTTTTGGTGTCGGTGGGTGATGGGATTTGCCGGGTCGGCATCAGGCTCCGCTTCCGGGGGCGCGCAATGTGCGCTGCCTTCGATAGCGGGTCTGTACGTAGAGGTGTTCTTCGTAGGTGCCCGGTTCGTAGCTGCCGTCGTCGGGTGAGCCGGGCGTGCTGGTGTTGCCGCGGGATGGGTTGGCCGCGACGACATCTTCGTCGATGTCGACACCGAGTCCGGGGCGGTCGGGCACCTGGATGTAGCCGTCGACCGTTTCGATGTGGGGTTGGACCACGTCGTAGCGTATCGGCACATCGTCGTGCACGCGTTCGAGTATCAGCCCGTTCGGAATGGCGGCCAGAACGTGTATTGCGGCGTACTCGGCAACCGGTCCGAGCGAACCCGAGTGTGGCGCGACTGAGATGTAGTGCGCTTCGGCCATTGCCGCGATCTTCATCAGCTGACTGATACCGCCGATCCTGCCGGTGTCGGGCTGTACGACATCGACTATCTCCTCTTCGATCAGCCGCCGCACGCCCCAGATATGCGAGTGCCGTTCTCCGGCCGCGATGGGGATGTTGACGTTGTCCTGCACCCTGCGGAGGGCGTCTACGTTATCGGGCGGTACGGGGTCTTCGTAGAAGAGGAGGTTGAACTGTTCGAGCGACTTTCCAACGATGATGGCGTCTTTGGCGTTGAACCAGGGCGGTCCGTGTGCGTCGACCATGATGTCCATATCGTCGCCGACGGCCTTGCGGATGGCTTCGACCTTATCGGCGGTACGGTGGACCCCGCCGGTCTTTACGCCGGTCAGGCCCTGTTCTTTCAGTTCGAGCGCCCGTTCCGGGGTCGATGCGTGGCCGTAGGCGCGGATGCGGTCTCTTACTTGGCCGCCAAGGAGGTTCCAGACCGGGGTGTTGAGCGCTTTGCCCTTGATGTCCCACAGGGCCATATCGATGGCGTTGATGGCGCCCGATCCGGGTGTGCCGGTCATTCCAGCGCCCATCGTCGAAATGAGCATCTTCTGCCAGATCCGCTCGATGTTCATCGGGTCTTCACCCACGACGATCGGCCTGAGGTCTTCGATGGCCGTCTGTACGACGCGGGGCCAGCCGGAGCCTTCGCCAATGCCGACGATCCCTTCGTCGGTGTAGATCTTGACGAAGCACCAGTTGCGGGCGCTCCAGCTTGACGATCCGGTTGATTCCGGTGCGCCTGCCATCATCAGGAAGGTCTTGATGTCAACTATCTTCATGGTCGTCGAACTCCATTGTCGCCGTGGAATCGGGCCAGAAACGGACGGCACGGACGACTGGCACACAACGTACCACCGGCGGGTGTCTTAAGAGGTGGGGTATGGGACGGGTCTCAACGGGTTGTTGATCAATCGCCCGATCGCGGTCAGGGCCCGGAGATGTGCCTTGACGCTCGCCGACGAGACCTGATACTAGTTCTGGCGGTTGCCGGTCGCGACGATGGTGATCCGTGGCCGTTTATACGGGCAATCGAACTGTTGGGGGACAAAATATTTGGGACGCTGGAGTTGGGAGTTGCTTGGATCTGTGGTACTGGGCGTTATCGACCGGGGCGGCATCGGTCGTCCGGCGGCGTTGCGGTTGACCGTCCATGTACGCGGCGGTGAGGCCGAGGCCCGGCAGTTGCAGGTGGAAGCCGAAGGATTGGCCGCGGCATGGTTTGGTGGAAAGCCGGACTCGGCTTATGCGATCGGCGGTTCGAGGGGCAGTTCGGGCCCCGTTCCAGGTGAAAATTCGGAAAGGCCAACGGTTACGGCGTTGAAATGGCCCAAAGGTGAGAGCGCGATCCTGAGCGTGAGCGCCGGTGCGCAGGGTTCGACCGGCGGCAACGTGATGTTGATGGGGTCGCGGGGCAGTCTGTACCACGAGATCGGGCCATCCGATTTCGACGATCCAGAAAGTTGGTCGGAATAGATGGGCAGGTATGGAGTCGTCGCGGTCGGCGGTAACCGAACACATCTTGAAGGTTATGCCCGGTCGTTCGTTGCCGACCCGCGCTGCGAGTTGATCGCGGTTGCCGATGAGCCGGATCTCCCCGAGTACCGGGAGGGGCTGAACCGTTTGCTGGCGAACGAACTGGGTGTGCCGTACCTGCCTCTCGAACAGGCGCTGGCACGCGACGACGTTCAGATTGTGTGCATGTGTGCCGATGTCGAACGGCGCGGACGGGTTGCCAGTTTGTGTGCCGCAGCAGGCAAGCACCTATACCTTGATAAGCCCCTCGCGGGAACTGTTGAGGACGCTGAGACGATTGCCGATGCGGTTGACGCCGCGGGTGTGGTGAACCAGATGTTCACCCATGTCACAGCGGGCTGGACGAGTGCGGCAAGGGGGGCGATCGAGAGCGGTGAGATGGGCGAATTGCGGGCTGTCCACTGCGACATGTTGATGGCGAAGGGGAGGCCCGGCACCGTTCCAGAGGACGCCGTGAGGCAGGAAAAACCTTCCGATGGCAGGTTTACTTTTGTTGAGGCCAAGCGGGAGTTATTCGACATGGGCGTGTACCCGGTCTCGCTGCTTGTGTGGTTGACCGGTCAGCGGGTGAAAACGGTTTATGGTATTACGGGCAATTACTTCTTTAAGGAACATGCGTCACTCGGGATCGAGGACTTCGGAGCGCTTGTGCTGACGATGGAAGACGGGCTGGTGGCGAGCGTCACGGCCGGTCGTATCGGTGCGACATCTCACCCGCGTGGCGGGCAGCAGCGGGTCACGGTGATCGGTTCATCGGGTATCGCCACGTTCAGCGAAGGGGAGCCGCATATCGAGGTGTTCAACGACGACCCGCCGTTTGTCGCTCCAACCGTGCACCCGTTCGACCCGATGTCGATGTGGGCTTCGACTTCCCGCGAGTTGCAGCCGAGGCCGAAAGGCCGGTGGTTGCCTTTTGATGTGACCGAGCAGCGTGCTGACATCGAGGCTTTTGTCGACTGTATCGATTCGGGGAGCGTTCCCGAGGTGACAGCGCGCGACGCCGTTCATCACGTGGAGGTGATTATGGCGGGGTATGAGTCGGCGGCTAGCGGGGAGCCGGTGGAACTTTAGGGGCGGCTAGGTGTGAGGGTTTGGGGCGTTTTGGGCCGGGCGTCGTCGGACGACTTGGTCGCGCGTCGCAATCTACCCGCCCTCAATCCCTCCTGAAGGAGGGAGGTAGGGCAAGGTGCGGGCGTTGGTGGTAGAAGCTACTGCGAACCAGACAATAGGACGGGCTAGTCGGCGGCGAGTTTCTGGCGGACTGAATCGAGAACTTCGCCGGCTATTTCCAGGGCGTGCTGCGAGTCGGTCGAGTCGTAGACTTCTGCGGGGACAGCGCCGCCGATACTGTCGGGGTTGCGTGCCGCCAGAACATGTTTATCGAGCAGGCCTGCGACTGACTTTACGAAATCGAACGATGGATCGAACGCCATTGCGTCTTCGCAAAGATCGGAGAGGTGTTCTCCCCAGACGATCTCGGCGCCCTGCCGGTAGAGGAAGCCTTTGACGGCTTTCGTGGCCGATTCGTGGGCCAGGAAACAGGCCAGTGCGTGGCGATTTTGCTCGGCGTTCGCGCGGCCTGCCTCGAGATCGGCTTCGGCCTGTGCAAGCCAGCTTGCTGCGGGGTCGTGAGTGTTCATGTGGACTTAACCGTGGACCCTTTCTCCGTGGGTGAAGGCGTCGCGGAGGAGCGGGTCGGATGCCGGTGGGTTTTCAAACTCGTCGCGCGTATAGACGTAAAAGTTGGCACCAATTCGGGGTCGCAGGTGGGTAGTCCAGAAATCGGCGCGCCGGTGCGGGGGCTGGTCGGTTTCCTGAACCACGACAAGGTCGAGCACGGTTGCGGGGTCGACTTCGCCGCGCGCAAAGGGGCCGATCAGGTACATGGCTTCCATGCCCAGTTGCGGCATTTCCTCGATGAACCGCTGCAACTCGGCTTCGAGCATTTGCTTGCGCTGCCCACCGAAGCCGAACATCATCGGCATGGCATTGCCCCGGTACTGAACCCGGTTGCGGAGAACTGGTCAGGACCGGCTGAGGTGCTCAAACCGTGTACAGGGATGGCGCACTCGGTGCGTCGTAGATTTGTTCTTCGGTCAGTTCGTACGCCTCTTTGCGGTAGATCTGGATGCGGTGGGCCCCGAAGTCGGGGATGTACATCAGGTCACCATCGACCCTCACAGATGCCGGGCCTCTAAGGCGTTTCAACTCGACCAGAGGGATCAGGTCTCGCGATCTCAGGACCTTCGGGTTGGCGGAGATGTAGATGCGACCACTCGTCGACAGGCCCGCATCGCCGACGAAAACATCGACAAAGTTGCCGTGCTGGCCGAACAGTTGAATCCGGTGGTTCCCACGGTCGGCTACGTATATATCGCCGTGCTCGTCGATGGCGACTCCGGCAGGTCGGCACAACTCGCCCAGACCGTCGCCAGGGGTTCCGAACTGCGAGATGTACTCACCTTCTGACGAGAACCGCTGGACGCGGTCGTTGCGCCAGTCGCCGATGACGATGCTGCCATCGTCGGGGTCGAGAGCGATGCCCCAGGGCATGTCGAACTGGCCGTTTCCGTAGCCCTGTTCGCCGAAAGTTGAGATGAAGTTGCCTTCAGCGGTGAACTTCTGGACGCGGTGGTTCATGGTGTCGACCACGAGCAGGTTGCCGTCGGCATCGAACGCGATTCCGGATGGCCGGTTCAGTTCTCCCTCGCCCGAACCGTGCTCGCCCCACGAGTTGATTTTCGTGCCGTCTTTGGCCCAGAAGCTGATTGTGTGGTTGCCTTCGTCGGAAACGACCAGCGAGTCGTCGGGTCCGGCGATCATCTGTACCGGCCAGATAAAGTCGCTACCGATATCACCCAGGTCCTCGTCATCCCAGTTTGTGAGCCTGATCTGGCCACCCTCGCCATCGGTGCGGTTCAGGACGTACAGGTCGCGGTCGCTTCCGATCACGATGTCCATTGGCGACGTGGTGACCCGGCGCATTCCGAGCGTTGCGTAGTAGGGGTATGCCGCCCTGAGCAGGGCATGTGGTTTGGTCATTTTTCAGTCACTTTGCTTGGGAGAAAAAGTTGTTGTTTCCGGGCGGTCAGACCATCGTCCTCGTGTAGGGATTGAACTGCTCGAACGTTCCGCCAACGATGTCTACGGGGTCGATTCCCATCCACTGGTTGAGGATCGTGCTGTAGATGCTCCGGAAGTCGATAGTGAAGTCCATGTCTTCGCCGAAGACCCAGTCGGCCGGGGCCAGCGAGGGGTATTCGGAGTAGAGGCCGCCCCTGACGTTTTCGCCAATGAGGAACGCGCCGCCACCGGTGCCGTGGTCGGTGCCTGATCCGTTGTCCTTGATCCGTCTGCCGAACTCGGTGAAAACGAGGATGTTCACTTCATCGGCGGCATCGTGGTCGCGCAGGTCCTGCATGAAGTCTTCGATGGCGACGGTCAGTTCCGTGAGCAGTTTTGCGTGGCCGGGGACCTCCTGTGCATGGTGATCGTAGCCGGCATGGTTGGTGTAGAAGATTCGCGTGCCGAGCCCTGCCGTGTGAACTCGTGCCACGTCGCGCAGTGACTTTGCGATCGGGTTGTCGGCGTACTCGACGGTCGATTTGTACTTCCGGGGTGCCGCGGCGAGCATGTCGGCGCCGGTAATGACGCTGCGGCCGGTCGTGCTCAGGTAGTCCATGACAAGTCCCGAGCCAATAGCCGGTGTGTACATGCGCTGGAAAATCTGTAGGTCGCGGTCGCGTTCCTCCTGCAACTCGATTCCCGACATGAGGCCGTAGTTGTCGAGGTCGCCGATCGAGGTGGCGGTCACGCCGGGCGCGGCGAGTGCGCGCGGCAGGCCGCGGCCCATGTTTACTGCGGTGATCGGGTTCGAGCTTTCGGGGTCGATGTGCCGGATGACTTTTGCCAGCCAGCCTTCAGTGGCGATGGTTTCGGGTTCGCACGTGTGCCAGATGTCCATTGCCCGGAAGTGCGACCGGCTGGCGTGTTCGGTCCCGACTCCCTGGACGATTGCCATTTTTCCCTGTTCGTAGATTCGCTTGAAGGCTGTGGCCGAGGGATGCCAGGCGAGGGTGTCGGTGAACGGAAGCACCTTGTCTTCCGGGATCCCGACGAGTGGGCGGTTGTCGTAGTAGATGCCTTCGGTGAACGGGATAACGGTGTTCATGAAGTCGTTGCCGCCGGAGAGCTGGACGACGACGATGACGGGGTCTTTGGTTTTTCCGTTTTGGTTGCCGTTGGTCCGTGCGTTAGCGGTTGTCATTTGCCGGGGGGCTCCGTGATTGGTTTCGTGTTGGCTGTCTGTTGTTTTTATAGGGATGTACAGTGCGCGGTTTGAATCAGTTGAACTGGTACTCGCGGGCCGAGACGACGAGAGTCAGTAGCTGTACAACTCGTTCCGTGCTGGCACTGGCCGATTCGTCGCTGCCCCATTCGAGCGGGCCATCTTTTTCTGCGTGGGCGAGCAGGGTGTCGCGGGTTTCGGATTCGAGTTCGAGGGGGCCGACAAGGTCGAGCAACGAATCGACGAACTGTGCGGGACTTGTCGCATCGCCGCCGGACCTGATGCGGTCGACGATGGCCCTTACGCCCGGTTTTTCGTGGTCGTTCAGCGTGTTGATTGCGTAGTTGACGCGCTCGGTGAGGGTCCCACCGTCGATCCACTCTTTTCCTGTGTGCCAGCCTTCGACGCTCGGGGGGTCCATCAGCTTCTGGCCCATGGCGACGATCGTGCCTTCTAGTTTGTGGAGATCGGTATCTGGTTCCCGATAGTCGCCCGAGAGCTTGAGGACTGCTGCCACGAATTCGGTGGGCGATTTGACCCGTTTGAACCGGGCCGCCTTGAACCAGCCGGAGGTGAACAGGGTCCGCAGTACGGCGCGGATATCGGCATCGGAGTCCATCCAGGTCTTTACGAGATCGTCGATGGCCGCGGGATCTACAGGCGGTTCGATGCTCCATGCCGGGACCTGCGCTTCGTCGGCGACAAAGAAGTTGTAGAGGTGGCGGCCGATGAAACGTGCGGTCGCTTCCTGGGTGGCGATGATGTCGATGATGTCGTTGCCATCGAGGTTCCCGGTGTGGCCCAGAAAGGTCTTTTCGTCGTTGTCGTGGTCGTCGGCCCTGAACAGAAATTCGACATCGCGCTGGCCGTACGGGTAGAGCGGAATGGGCTGCTCGTAGGTCCAGCCGGTGAAGGCGCGGGCGGCGTTCTTGATGTCGTCTTCGGTGTAGTTTCCGATGCCCATCGAAAACAGTTCGAGGATTTCCCGCCCGTAGTTTTCGTTGATGGACGAACCGTGGTTTTCGTTGTTGTCGAGCCAGAAGATCATGGCCGGGTCGCGAGAGATGCCGAGTAACAGCGTTCTGAAGTTCGCCATGCCGTTGGTGCGCAGCATCTGGATGTGTTGGACCATCGTCGGCGTGTGCTCGCTCTTGGTCCAGCCGGTGGCGAAGACGCCGTGCCAGAAGAGGGTCATTTTCTCTTCGAGCGGCCGCTCGGTGTTGACCATGCGGTAGAACCAGCGTCCGTTCCACACGGCAGGGTTGTCTGTGCTGCCGTGGAGGTGGGGGTAGAAGCGGCTGAGGACTTCGTCTTCTGGTTCGTCGAAACGCTCGGGGTTGAGCAGGTCGTCGACGACGTCTTCATAGCTTTTTTCGGCGTAGCGTTCGAGTTGGTCGCGGTCGGCACCGAACCCGGCGCGCCGCAGGAGGTGTGCCATCAGTGCGAGATCGGTGGTCGATGCTGTCGTCATGCTGTCCCTTTTGCCAAGTTCGCGATTGTTCGACTGGATGGGGCAATGTTATTCGATTTTACGCGCGTGTTGAGCAATAAACGATAGTTTGTTGACAGTGATCCGTTGCTATGGCGGTGGGCCTGGTGTTCAGTTACCTTGCGGTTTCAACTTTAAATTGGTACTTGGCGAGAGGTTTTTATGGCAAGACCTGCTGATGTGGCGCTGGGCCTGGCGGTCCACTACGGCCACCGGCTCGAACGGCCAGTGGTGTATACGCAGGGGGTTGCGCTGAGCGGGCGATTGCGGCTGCACGAGCTGCTGCCCGACAGCCCTGATCCTGCGCCTGATATCGCCGAAATCGTTGCCCCGTATGTTGCCGACCCAGAGGGGGTTTTTGGTGTCGACGACGGGACAGCCAACTTCGCAGGCATCTGCTGGGCCGATGAGCTTGCCGATTTGACCGGTGACGATTCGTATGTGGAACTGCTGCGTTCTGTAGCCGACAGGTTCGGGCCCACTGTTGTTGAAGGGCCGCTTGACCCCGATATAAGGACTGAGGATTTTTTCTTTGCCGCGACCGTGCTCGGGCGTGCGTTTTGTGTGACGGGCGATGCTTCATACATCGATCTGCTCGCTGAGTTCTTGCTTTCGGCTGACACGTTGCAGCCAGGGGGTCTGTGGTGGCACTGTAAGGCGTCGCCGTATTACTGGGGACGCGGAAACGGGTTTGCCGCGCTCGGGTTTGCCGAGGCGCTGACGTATCTTCCGGCCGGTCACCCGGCGCGGCCGGTGTTGCTGGAAAGGCACGTCCAGCACCTTGACGGGCTCATACGTCATCAGGACGAGTCGGGGATGTGGCGGCAGGTTTTGGACATGCCGGATACCTACCTCGAGCACAGTGCGACGTCGATGATCGGGTACTCGATTGCCCGCGGGTTGCGGCTCGGCTGGCTCGATGGCAGTTGGAGGAAGGTGGTGGAGCGGGTATGGGCCGGGGCGTCGAGTCGGATTGGCGAGGACGGTGCGATCGAGCACGTATGTGGCGGTACGGGGCCGCAGCCGGATATCCAAGCGTATGTGAACCGTCCCTATTCAGACGGACTCGACGACCGGGGCGGGGCGATGGCGCTGTGGTTCGCGGTCGAGATGGCCCGGCTGGAAGCGGGCGTTTAGCCAAAAGCGGGAGTTGGCGAATTGATGTACGACACGGTGATTATTGGTGCGGGGTCGGCCGGCGGGGTGCTGGCGGCCCGGCTGTCGGAGGACCCGACCCGTAGCGTGTTGCTGCTGGAGCCGGGGCCTGACTACCCGGATATCGAGACGTTGCCGCCGGAGTTGAAGCTGGGCGTTGGCGGTTCGATCGACATGGAAACAAACCTCCACAACTGGGATTACCGGGCGAGGGGAACTGATCTTTCCGGTCCTGTCATCGTGCCCAGGGGTCGGGCTACGGGAGGTTCTTCGGCGATAAACGCACAGATATTTCTGCGGGGGGTGCCGGAGGACTACGACTCGTGGGCCGAATCGGGGCTGGACGAGTGGTCGTACCAGAAACTTCTTTCAGCGTTTCGGCGCTCGGAGAACGATCTCGATTTTGGCGGTGATTTTCACGGCAAGGACGGGCCGATCAGCTGCGTGCGGCCAAAACGCGAAGACTGTATGCCGGCCCAGATTGCATTTCACGCAGCGTGCCGTGCAATTGGGCTGCCCGATTGTCCCGACCACAATCTGCCGGATTCGACGGGTGTCGGACCGCTGGCGTTTAACAATGTTGACGGCGTTCGGATCAGCACGGCGGTGGGGTACCTGGCAGGGGCGCGGCACCGGTTGAACCTGACTATCAGGGCGGACAGCCGGGTGCACAGGATCGTTATCGAGGGCGGACGGGCCGTTGGGATAGTTGCTGAGTCGGGTGGAGAGATGTTCGAGGTGCGCGCGGGCGAGGTGATCCTGTCGGCAGGAGCCGTCGTATCGCCGCAATTGCTGATGCTTTCTGGTATCGGGCCGGCCGAGCATCTTGAGGAGCACGGGATTGGTGTGCTCGCCGATGTGCCGGGCGTTGGGCAGAACCTGCAGGACCACCCGATGGTTTTCATGGTGTGGCGAACTGCTCCCGGATACGAGTACAACTTCGATCAACGGCGGATACAGATGGCGTTGCGGTATACCGCGACCGGCTCGCCAGACCGCAACGACATGATCGTGTACATGATGTCGCTGGGCACCGAACGGCCCGAGCGGGGCGGGGACAGGAACGTGCCGATCGGGATACAGATGAACCTTGTGCTGAACAGCGCAGACAGTCGGGGCGAGATCAGGCTGACTTCGACCGATATCGGGGATCAGCCGGGGATCGACTTCAACTACATGAGCGAGCCGCGTGACCTGGCGCGGATGCGGGATGGCGTGCGGATGATGGCGGTGATCGGCGAGCGACCTGAGTTCGGCGATATCATCACGGACATGCTGATGCCGCCCGAAGATATTGTTGGTGACGACGGGGCGCTGGACGACTGGATTCGCACTGACGTGACGACCGGTCACCACATTTCCTGCACGAACACGATGGGCGTGGATTCCAACCCGTTTGCGGTCGTCGATCAGCTCGGGGCGGTGCGGGGTGTTGATGGGCTGCGGGTGATCGATGCCTCGATCATGCCGACGTGCGTCCGTGCGAATATCAACGCGACAGTGATAGCGATGGCCGAGCGGATGGCGGAGTTGATTGTGTGAGGGTGCATCAAGTCGATTTCCCGACCAGCGTGATCGTCAACAAAGAAAAACTGTGCTGCGGTCATTCATCGAGCGGATCGAGGTCGATGGTGGAGCTGTGACAGTCGAGTATCACCTGCCTGAAACAAGAACCGCTGGATCTCACGATCCAGCGGTTCTGTCTATCGTACCGTTTGGTGGAGCTGCGGGGAATCGAACCCCGGACCTCGTCATTGCGAACGACGCGCTCTCCCAACTGAGCTACAGCCCCCCTGCTCGAACCTCGCTGCTCGGTTTTCCGCCTGATACAAGCGATATCGGCCGCGCCGGGATCGAATTCAGACCGTTCTCAGCGTAGCAAATAGCCGCTATTAAGTCTCAACGCACCGCGATTCTGGTGCTAGTATT
This sequence comes from uncultured Dehalococcoidia bacterium, assembly GCA_913048295.1. Lineage (GTDB taxonomy): Bacteria > Chloroflexota > Dehalococcoidia > Lucifugimonadales > Lucifugimonadaceae > Lucifugimonas. The sequence continues at coordinate 70,509 of CAJWWK010000002.1, read as the reverse complement.
TCGCCGGTTACGGTGGGCTAACGCTTGCGGGAAACTTTTGATTATTGCTGTCGACCGCACGGACCGAACGGTCGAAATTCGAGGTGAACATTGCTTAAGCACTTCCAGGTGCCGGATGACATCGCAGTAAGAGTGGACGTAGAACGGCTGCGCTCCGTCACCGAGCAGGTATTCATGCATTGTGGGGTCCCGGAGTCAGAGGCGCGCCTTGGTGCTGACGTATTGATATTTGCCGACGAGAGCGGCATCGACACCCATGGTGTATCGAACATGTTGCGTTCTTACGTCTCTGGGTACAACGCGAAAACGATGAATCCCGATCCGCAGTTGAAAATTGTGAAGGAAACTCCTTCGACAGCAACGGTCGATGGAGACGGTGGCTTGGGCCTGATGATCGCTCCCAAGGCGATGGAAATCGCAATCAGTAAGGCAAGAGAGGTCGGTACCGGTGTCGTTGCCGTGCGAAACTCGGGTCACCTTGGCGCTGCCGGTTACCATGCCATGATGGCGGCAGAGCAGGACATGATCGGCTGGTGCATGACTGCCGGTGGCAAGGCGATGATCCCGACGTTCGGCGCGGAGGCACAACTTGGGACGAACCCGATCGCCTTTGCGGCTCCCGGTAATAACGAACCTGTGTTCTTGTTCGATGCTGCGATGACTTCTATTGCGGGCAACAAGATTGGCCTTGCGAACCGGCTGGGCAAGGAAATGTCGCCCGGGTGGGTGGCGAATGCCGATGGAACGCCCGACATGGAGGGTGGTTCGATGGTCGACTTTGTGGCGAACACAACGCGTGCGCAGTTGCCGCTGGGTTCGACCCGCGAGCTCGGATCGCATAAGGGTTACAGCCTCGGTGTGATGGTAGATATTCTGTGCGGACAGCTATCGTTCGCGCCCGGTTTCAACAGCCTTGCCCGAACCAGGCGGGCTCACTTCGTTGCCGCTTACTCAGTCGATGCGTTCGGCGATGTGGACGAGTTCAAAGAAAATATGGACGGCATGCTCAAGGGCCTTGCCGCCACGAAGCCGATGCCAGGGCACGACCGGGTTTATTACGCAGGGTTACCGGAGCATGAGACCAGGATCGAAAGGCGTGAAACTGGTGTGCCGTTGCACCCGGAGGTCGTCGAATGGTTCCGTGGAATCTGCGCCGAGTTTGAAATTACGTTCGACCTGGCGTAGTTCACGGACGGTTCGGTGCGCTTCAGCCCGACCTGCTTGCTTAGGAGAAGGGTGTTGAGGCGACGTCAGCATCGGCGGGGTCGGTGGCCTTCCCGAACAGCTCGTCATCGGCATCGAAAATCGCGGGTCTGCCAGGAGTTCGATCACTCTCGTAGTACACGTCCCGCACGATGCCCAGAACCAGCGAAAAATCTACGGGCAAAGTTCGTTCAATATCGAGCAGGGCTTCGTTTTGTTGGGGAATCGTCATAGCCGAAAATCCGCCGATTGCGTGTGCCGTAAGATCCAACGAAAGTGCCTCGACTACTCTCATGAAGGCTGATCGGGTCGGTTGTTCACCTGCAGCCCGTTTCTCCACGGTATCGAGCATGCCGAGCGCCCCCGCGGCAAGTTCGCGGTTAGTTGTTGGAATCAGACGGTCGAGCACACGCACCAGCGTGACGCGGTCGGCGTCGGTCAGTGAGCCGTTATGGTTTGGCATATTTCGGATGGGTCCCGGTCGAAATCGGCAAAAATTCATTGATTTGCAAGTGTAATCGACTTGCCGGATGGTGTAGCGGGCTGTTTGCCCCCGGGTTTGTGCACCGTACTCTGTTAGTACAGGGGTTCACTTCAGGTGGTGTTGCTGAACAGATAGGCAAGCGATGGCTGCATCGAGACAGGATAAAGCGAAAAAATGCTCAAAGGTGTTCTGGTCGGATTCGGAATAATGCTCGCGGCAATTCCGATTCCAATCGTCCATTTCATAGCGGTTCCGTTGAGTCCGTTTATCGCGGGTTTTATTGGAAGCGGAGTGGCGAAGATCGATCAGAATGGAATCGTAAAGTTCGGTGGGCTGATGGCTGGGTTGATGGTGATCCCTGCAGCCGCTGTTCTACTCGTGAAATTCCTCTTTGGGGTAGACGAGATAATCGGACTTTCGGCAACACTGTGGGTGGTAGTCGTGCTGGCGCTGATTCCGTACACCTGGTTCGGTGCCACGGTTGGGGCGTTGGGCAGCTACATGGTCAATCGAAGCCGGGAAGACAATCCTGCTTAGCTGGTCTCCGCCGAGACATCAGCGCTGCTCGTTTGAGCCAGGGTACGGTAAAGCCCAATGGCTAAAGCGAACTGGCCAGATCGCGGGTCGCATCGTGGGCCAGTCGCATCCGGTGGCGCATTACTTTTGGATCGGGGACCACCACTACAGGCCCGACTGCGCCGCGGGGGAGTTTGTCGGCGGTGCTGCCAAGGATCGACCTGCGGACTCCCGAGCGCATTTTCGAACCTACCACTATCCATGAGCCCGGGTTGGCGGCCTGGAGCGAGTGGACGTGCTCAACAAAATTACCTTCGGCGCGTTCGATGTCTATCTCGATGCCGTCATCGGTAATGCCGTTGAGGAAACGGCTTTCTGTAGTTATTTGTGCATTTGGATTGGCTTGTGTGGCGGTCAGTACTAATTTGATTGCGGAACGGCTGGCACCAGCGAGTGCGCTGGCTATAGCCGCCACGGAATCGATTGTTGCGCGATTGCCGGGCACGATCAGCGATTTCGGCGGCTGTAGCGGAGCACCGTTCACGCTGGCGATATGGGGATTGACGATCAGGAGTGGGACCGCGGTTGTTTTCCATAGTTGGTCGAGCAGTCCGACGGAAAACAACCGCCGAGATCTGGATCGGGGTACGGCGGCGACTGCAATCATTCCAAACGAGCTGGTAGCGGACCTTGAGGTGATCATCGACGCTGCGTGGCCCGTTGCGATGCCCCAGCGAGACTTTACCCCGTGCGGACCTAGTCGGCTGACAACTTCTTCAAGGTAGGCTGCGGCGAGTGCGGTGCCGCGATCGTGGGTCGCATCGGGATAGTGCACCTGTCCGGGTCTCGCCCCTCTTGCTGGGTGCGTCGATGGAAGGCTGTGGAATAACGTTATTTCGCCCGAAAACCAATCGGCGATCATCGAGGCAAACGGCAGGATTTGTTCTGACTTGTAGGCGCCGTCGAGCGGCACAAGAATCCGGTTGAGATCCAGCACGTTGCCGCGATCGACCGCATCGCGTCGAACCTGATCCTGGGTCCGCGGATCACGATCTAGTTGCTGGTCTGATTGCTCGCTCATCGTTCGCCTTCTAAAGGGAGTTTATCGCTTGCATGAATAACGCGAGACGATTGGTTTGTTCGCCGATTTCGATGTTTTCACCTTCAGCGTGGGGATTCTGGCCTTTCGATCCGAGACCGTCTGCCGACGGGACGCCCATCGCGGCCGTGAGGTTAGCGTCGCTTCCGCCGCCGGTCGATTCCTCGGTCAGTGTAAAGCCGATCTCTTCCGACCATCTGATCAGCGTTTCCGCGAGCTTAGCCAGTTCAGGCGTTCGCGGCATGGGCGGGCGATGGAACCCGCCTTCGATCCTGAGCGATGTACCTTTTATGCCCGGCTTGAGCGCGCGTATTTGCGCCTCGATCTGCTCGGCCTGGGCGAGGGTCCGTACCCGGACATCGATCGTTGCATCTGCGTAGGCGGGAATCGTGTTTCGGGCGGAACCGCCCGAGATCAGACCGGTGTTCACAGTGATGCCGTTCGGCCAGTCGTTCATCGCCTGCAGTTCGATAACCTTTTGTGACAGCTCGTGAATTGCAGATGCCCCACGTTCAGGGAATGCACCCGCATGGCTTGCTTTTCCTTCGACGGATATCCGGAATTCGCCGAGTCCTTTGCGTTGAGTCTTGAGTGCCCCTGCCCCAGCCTGTCCGGGTTCCATAATCAGCGCGTAGGCCGCGCCAGTGGCAAGACTTTCGACAAGGGCCCTTGACGACGGGCTACCGACCTCTTCATCGGTGTTGAAGAGGACCGTTATCGGCCGATCGGGCCAGAGGTCGTTCGATTGAAGAATCCGGAGTCCTACGATTGTGGTGGCTATTCCGGCCTTCATATCGAGCACGCCCGGACCGTACATACGCCCGTCTCGCTCGCGGTAACCCATGCGGGCCAGGGTGCCAACGGGCCACACGGTGTCGAGGTGGCCGACGATGAAAGCGTGCTGCTTATCTGGCTTGCTTTTATCGCCGGTCCATCTTGCCGATACGTGGTCGCCATAAATCGGTTGCGGGTGAACCGTTACGTCGCCACCGAGCGATCGCAGTAGTTCAGCCGCCAATGTGGAAACGCGATCGTTTGCAGCCTTGTTGCTGGTTGGTGTTTCGATCAGGACGAGCTTTTCGATGAGATCGAACAGTTCGGTTTCATGGGCCCTGGCAAGGGGCAGCCATGTATTCAAGATTGAGTCCTCGGCCGCGGGGAGCTGGATTGTACGAACCCGCGTTGCGAGGATTGTAGGCGGGCCTGCCGGGCTTCGCGCCGCGGGGATTAGCTGGTTGCATCCGTTGCAACGGATTGATTGAGTGCTTCGATCAGTTCTGGCTTGGGCGCGAAGTTCTCGAAGCGGTGGGTCACGATGCCATCTGAACCGACGATAAAGGTCCATTCCTGCGATACAAGACCCCATTCCTTGAGCAAGGGAGTCAGCATCGCCCTGCTTAGATCGCCCTGGATTTCCCGCGGATTTGTGTAGAGGTCGACGTGTACGAAGTCGACGCGGTCGCCATATTCTTCCCGTAGCTCGCCAACAATCTCGACCTGTGGCCCACAAACCGCATTTGTGCAGAATGTAGGACTGGCGAACACGATGAGCAGAGGTCGGTCGCGTTCAAGAGCTTCGGCTATCGAGTAACGGTACAGCTCTGGGTCGCGGAAGCTTCCGGTTGTGAGGTCGGAGATGTTGCCGACGATGGAGATCGTACGGCTGTCACTTGCAGGTGCCCTTTGTCCGACGGTTACAGACATGGCCGATTCCGCGACCTGGAACCTGACCTCGAAGGGTGCGGTTGAGCCGTCGGGCCGTGGGATCTCGGCGGAAACGGCCCACTGGCCTGCGCGTTCGAAATTGAACAGGGCTGAGTGAAGCCCCCGCGTTCCGAATGGGAATATGTAAAAACGCGCTGACGCCGATTCGGTGAGCGACGCGTCCGGTTCTGAGTCGTAACCGTTCGGAAAGAAATTGGATGTCAACCTGACGATTGGAAATTTAATCAGCCCAGTGTCATCGCTTAACACGATGACGAAACGCTGCATTCCGACACCGAGATCGGGGGTTGCGAGTACCAAGTTGATTTCCTCGGATATTGCAGTCCAGCCTGGTTCGGCGGGTTCAATGCCGGTGCTGCCGGAACTTACGTTCGGCACTGAGCCCGAACTCGAAAGGTCCTCGCCCACGGGTTCGTCGGATCCGCAGGCCACGATCGCAAGGCTGGCAAGGCCGACGCCGACAGCCAGCAGTACGTGGCGGGTCCCTTTGACCGGGTGAACCAGTAACGCATGCACTAGATGCCCCCCTCGTTGATGCCGAATGTGAAGGCGAAGATGGCGAAATTGTCGGAGTTCGACGCCAGTTTTACGATGTACTTTCCAAATTCAGGGACTTCCAGAAACGCGTACAACTTGGCCTCTTCGACGGTGAAATAAGAGCGGCCCTGATCGTCGAACATTACATCGCTTCCAGCCTCTTCCGGCTTCAATGGACGGTCATCGATCTCGACAAACACGTCAAATGGCTCGGAACCAGCGGGATCGATTACGACATTGGCGCTACGGCCAACGAACTGGAACGCGAGGTGGTCTTCGAGATCGTTCGTTTCTCGGGCATGGATGATCGATTCTGGTCCGTTGGTCCACAGGCCCTGCAGGTAAAACTGCTGGGGTGTGTATGCACCGGTATCGACATATTCGCGGGTGCTATCGGCCGCAATGTAGTACTGCTCCTGGCCAGCATATATTCCCTGTGTCGTGTAGTTGCGCTCGTAGCCACCGTATAACTCGCGTGTCACCTGACTGGCGAGCGGGTCGCGTTTCGCAGAATCTATGCTGCCGATGGGGATGTCGGAAACGTCATATCCCGCCTCGGTAAGCGTGTCACGGATTGCCTGCTCGACTTCGATGTACGCGCCTTCGCCGAAATGCCGATAGGTAAGCTGGTCGTCGATGCCAATGAGGTACTTTGCGGGCCAGAAGCGGTTGTTAAATGAGTCCCAGGTCTCATAGTCGTTGTCCAGGGCGACCGGCCATTCGATGCGTTCGCGCGCAATTGCGTTCCTGACGTTGTCGTAGTCTTTCTCAAACTCGAATTCGGGCGTGTGTACGCCGAGGATCACAAGCCCGCGATCGGCGTACTTGGCGTACCACTCTCGCAGAAACGGCAGGGTACGGATGCAGTTCACGCAGGTATAAGTCCAGAAATCGACCAGCACGACCTTGTTTTGGGCTCGCTTTTCGGCGATGGCGAACGGTTCAGAGTTCAGCCAGGCCTCTATCCCGTATAACTCCAGTACCCCTTCTGCGTAGGTTGGCAGCGGCGGGCTGGCGGTTGGCGTCGGAGCCGGACCGGACGTGCTGGTCGGTTTGATAGTCCCAAAGGTATCTGGGGCCCGGGACGGCTCGGCCGCTAAACCAGCTGTTGGCGGGGCGTCTGCTGAATCGTCTGTTGAGGCTGGGGAGTCGCTGTTCCCGCAGGCGACAGCGGCAAATGTAAGGAGTAGGCCAAGCGCCATCGATGGGAAGATGAGGTTGCGTGATTTCATTGTCTGTTCGGAACCAGTCCAGGCCGTGCAAACGCAAGGGAATTAGGAGGGGTGCTAGGTATCGTGGGGTTCGTAAAATAATACGGAACGGAGGTCGATTACGGATTTAGACAGACGTTCCGACGTCTTTCAGTTACGAGCGAGTTCGGTGCGCGCTAGGTCACCCCTCTACAGGACAACTTTGATCGGCGGCCCATTCTCGCCACGATCCGTCATAATCCCGCACGTTTTCAAAACCTGCGAGCTTCAGAGTCCAAAATCCGTGCGCCGCACGAATGCCGCCCTGTCAGTAGGTGATGATGTTTTTATCTGGGGTTACGCCGACGTCGGCAAGTAACTTCCTGATTTCGTCAGCCGGTCGCAGGATGGGAACATCGCCGCCTGTATGGAAATTGACCCACTCAAGGTGAACGGCACCGGGGATACGGCCGCCCCGTGGTCCACCGCGTTTGTTGTCCCCAGTCCATTCGTCGTCAGCACGCACATCGAGCAGGACCGTCGAATCGCTCCCGATGGCATTGAGCACCTGTTCTCGCGAAGCGAAGATCTCGGAGTTGGCCCGCGGCGTGAACGAACTGGCGGATGCTGACTCGGGTACTGCTCGAGGTGCAGGTTCAGTTGTTGTGCTTCGTCCTTCGGCGATCCACTTTGGCAGCCCGCCATCGAGAAACTTCACATTGGTGTGCCCGTAGTAGTGGAGCGCCCACATCAGGCGAAACGAGTAAACGCCCCCGGAGCGGTCGTAGCCGACCACCGTGGTGTTATCGTTGATGCCGAGGCTCGACATTGTCCGGGCAAACTGCGCTGGACCCTGTATGTGGGTACGGTCTTCCAGGGATGTCTTGTAATAGTGATCGACGGGATTTACAGCTCCTGGAATGTGCCCTTCTGCGTATAGCTTGGGCACGTCGGTGTCGATCACCCGAACATCTTTATCCGACAGGTGGTCGACAAGCCACTCGGTTGTGACGAATATGTCGGGCATTGTGTAGCCGCGTTGATCAGGTGGTGTTGTTGCGGAAATTTCCATTGATGTGGGTGAAAAGCGGCCGATTGATTGGTATTCTTCAAGACTGGTGTTTTTCGGTTTGCTGATGCTATCACTCAACCATCACAATCCCTTCATGCCACTAGGTGAATAGCGGTACTCGGCGTGATAGCTTTTACAGTCGAGGGGCGCTAAACAGTTGACTACCGCGGGGAGAGGGCTGGACATGTTTTATGAAGTCTGGCTGATCCAACTCACTGACGGGAAGTCGGATTAAATTGAACTTCATACTTGCCGGACTAAATATTGACCGCTCTCCAGTTGAATACCTGGAAGCTGTTACCGTCCCCAAATCCTCGCTCAAAGAACATCTTGATCGACTTGCGACGCACGCCGGTGGAGGAATTATTCTTTCGACCTGCAACCGGACCGAGGTATATGCGGTTGTCGATGATGTCGAAGTGGGAATTCGCCAGCTCAAAGAATTTATCGGCACGATTCCCGACAGTGCTCCGGCCAGCGATTTTGACGACCATATTTACACGCTGACGGGCGACGACGTTGCGACTCACCTTTTCAGTGTCACTTCAGGCCTCCATTCGGTCGCGTTGGGCGAATCTCAGATTCTCGGGCAAGTAACCAGGGCACTGCAGGCGGCGGGTGAAGCGGGAACAGTGGAGCCGGTGCTTTCCAGAATGTTCCATGCGGCCCTGCGCAACAGCAGGCGCGTAAGGAAAGAGTCAGGGCTGGGGCGCAACCGTATCTCTATTTCTTCATTGGGTGTACAGGAACTTCAAAATGTCGCAGGTGATCTCAAAGGGCTTAGCGTGCTCCTAATTGGGGCTGGTGAAACCGGAAAACTTACGGCGAGGGCGCTCCGGCGTTACGGTGCGGACGATATTGTGGTCACAAGCCGTTCGATGAACCGCGGTTCGATACTTGCTGAGGAGTTGGGCTCTCCCCAGATTCCATTTGAGCAGATTTCCAACTCGCTAAGTGCCATTGACGTGGTTATCAGCTGCACCGCCGCGACCGATCAGGTCATCAGTGCCGAGGCGATTCGAGCCGCGATGGCGACCCGGCCTGACCGCCCGATGTACATTCTGGATGTTGGGATGCCACGTGACGTGGACCCTGACTCGGGCGACATCGATAGAGTGACGCTGATCAGCCTGTCTGAGTTGCAGGCAAAGTCGACACAGCACCAGGGACTTCGAGAGGATGCAGCGTCGAAGGCGCGTGTCCTGATCGAGGATGGTGTGCGACGCTTCCAAGAGCGTTTGACCGGGCTTGAGAGCGAGCCGGTAATTCGTACCCTCGGCGCCCGGATCGAGGAGATGAGGCGAGAAGAAGTTCAGCAAACACTCGGGGGCATCGACGAACTTACCGACGAGCAGTCGGTTGCGGTCGAAAAAATGACCCGATCGCTGGTGCGCCGGATTCTTGCCGACCCGATCAGCTTCCTGCGCAGCGATGAAACCAGCGCGGTAGAGGCGGTTCAGAGAGTATTTGGTCTCGACAATGACGATGAAGAAGATGGAGAGGAAGCTGAGTAATCACAGCTTCAGGGCCAGATTGGCCTAAATCTGTTTTAGAGGCACTGTTGCGGTGCCTCTTTTCGCGCCAGAATACTTTCTGCCTGCTTTCGATACGCGCTAGCGTTCGCTTGATAGATGATTCCGGAGGATTCAATTGACCCGTGCCCGGTCAGCCCAGCTTTATTCCAACGCTCAAAAACTGATTCCCGGCGGAGTTAACAGCCCTGCCCGCGCCTGGGACTCAGTAGGCGGCGATCCGCTTTTTTTAAAAAAGGCATCAGGATCGCGCATCTGGGACGTCGATGACAATGAGTTGATCGACTATGTTTGCTCCTGGGGCCCGATGATCCTCGGTCACGCTCACCCGGCAGTTATAGATGCTGCCGTCGAGGCCACCCGGTCAGGTACATCGTTCGGTGCTCCGACCGAGCTCGAGGTCGAGATGGCCAGACGGGTCATCGACGCGGTGCCGTCGATTGAGGTGATTCGGTTCGTAAGTTCAGGCACTGAGGCGACTATGTCGGCCCTGAGGCTTGCGAGGGCCAGAACGGGTCGCAGCAAGATTCTGAAATTCAACGGTGGGTACCACGGTCACGAGGACGCCTTGCTGGTCGAGGCCGGTTCAGGGTTGGCGAACCAGGGCATCGCTTCGTCAGCGGGTGTTCATCCCGAATATGCCGCGAGCACGCTGGTGGCTGAGTTCAACGATGTCGATTCGGTGCGGCTCTTGCTCCAGGCGAATACTGGTGAAGTGGCCGCGGTGATTGTGGAGCCGATCGCGGGAAACATGGGCGTGGTCACCCCCGAACCAGGATTTCTTGAAGAATTGCGGGAGCTGACGAGGGAACACGGGGTGTTACTGATTTTCGACGAAGTTATTTCAGGATTCCGCGTTTCGCTGGGTGGTGCGCAGGCCGTTTACGGGGTCATGCCCGATATCACATGCCTGGGCAAGATAGTCGGCGGCGGCTTTCCGGTCGGCGCGTACGGTGCAAGTGCGGAGATCATGTCAGAGGTGGCTCCGCTGGGTCCGATGTACCAGGCCGGGACGCTCTCAGGGAATCCAGTGGCAATGGCTGCCGGTATCGCGACTATCGATGAATTGTCGAAGCCGGGAGTGTACGAGGGGCTACGGGCAACCACCGATAAGCTCGCCGATGGGCTGATAGGGGTGTTCGATGCTTCGGGGGTTCAGGCGGCGGTCAACCGGGTGTGTGGATTGTTGACGGTATTCTTCACCGGGAACCCGGTTTTCGACATGAGAACTGCTTCTGCGACCGATCGGGAGGCGTTCGGTGCTTTCTTCCATGGCATGGTTGACAACGGTGTATACCTACCACCATCGCAGTTCGAGGCATGGTTCGTTTCAACTGCACATACCGATGCCGATATCGAGCAAACGCTCGACGCGGTGAAAAAGTCGCTACCAGCGTAGTTCCGGGTGCCCGCGGATTCGGCTTTTTGGAGATAGCGGGCCAGTGTCGCAATTCGCTAACGCCATCTCTGTGTGTGATCACGCAGGTGACGTTTTTGCTTTGTGCGTCCCTTGATTTCGTGAATCCTGCTTTGTGTTTTACCTGTCTCTGGCGAAGGTCACCTTTTCGCCTCGGGTTCTTGAGAACGAATTGAACAGCGCATCAGGCTTTCCCCCCTCAGCAGGTTCTGAGCGGGTGGCCAGAAGTCGTAAATGCCCTCCTTGCCCGGCAAGGAGGGCATTTACGCGTGTCGCGTGCGACGTTACCGCCGACATGAGTGGAGTTGGCCGATTCGGTGATGTTGAACCGGTGAGGGCTGGCGTTATGCTCCGGGCGCACATTCGTGCTTGCCAGATGACTGGCGTTAGCAAATCGCCGCTGCAATCTACCCTCCCCTAAACCCCTCCGGAAGGAGGGGGATAGCGCAGTGAGTTGGCGTTAGTTCTAGGCGCAGAAAGCTGGTTGATTTCGGGGAGGTAGGCCGGCCGTTGGTGGAGGATCGGGTAGATCACGCCAGGTCGACCAGGGTGGCTCCGTTGCCGCCGCGGTCGCGGGTTGCGGCACTGAACGAGGCGACAAGCGAATGTTTCGCAAGAAGTTCTCTGACAGCCTCCCTTAATGCGCCGGTGCCTGTTCCGTGAATGATACGAATGCTGGTCATACCCTGTAGTGAGGCGTTGTCCACGAACTGCTTTACCAGTTCTTCCGCCTCGTAGACGCGTGTGCCGCGGACATCGATCTCACCAGTATTTTCTGCAGTTTTGACAGTGTCGACGGTTACACCGGGTGCGTCATCAGAATTGTCCGGGGACTTACCTGACGCTTCGGGACTACTGACGCGCCGGAGCTGTCGTTTGTTCAGTTCGATGCGAGCGTTGCCCATCTTCAACTCGACCACACCGTCCTCTGCCATCCCGACAACCGTGGCATTCACGTCCAATCCCTTGATTTCGACCTGATCACCCACTTCGAGGGGTCGATTCGAATCGGGGCTATCGGTTGGTTCGGCATCAGGTGGTGGAGCAACGGGCAGCCATGTCGGATCTGAGAACTGATTGCGAATTCGCCCGATTGCCCGTTGTGCCGTGGCGAGGTCGTTGTCGTTGCGGGCTTTGCCGACTATCTGCCTCAGGCTTCTGCGTATCTCGTCCGTTTCCCGCCGAAGTTCCAAGCGCGCTTTTTCGATCATGTCTTCCTGGGCACGCGTCACGTTGCTGAGTTTGCTCTGCAGGTCACGCCTTGCCGCCTCGGCCTCGATCCCGGCGGTTTCGGCTTCCTGTCGGATCCGACTGACTTCTTCTCTCTCTCGCTGCAACTGTTGCAGAATGTTTTCGGCCTTGGCACGACGCGGATCCATCATCGACTGGGCGTCTTCGAGAACGTCGTGTGGCATGCCGAGGTGTCTCGCGACGTGAATTGCGTAGCTTCGCCCCGGAATTCCCATGAGTATCTGGTAAGTGGGCAGCATGGTGTCGGGGTTAAGTTCGACAGAGGCGTTGGCGAGCTCGTCGGATTCGGCGGCGTACTCGGCAACCGCCCGGTAGTGAGAAGTTACCGCGATCGGCATATCGTAGGCGGCCGCATGAGATAGAACTGCCCTTGCGAGAGCCGAACCTTCCTCGGGATCGGTGCCGGTACCGAGTTCGTCGAGAAGTATCAGCGAATTTGGAGTTGCCTCGAGAAGAATCTGGATCACCCGACCCATGTGTGAGGAGAAAGTCGAGACGGACCGCTCGATCGACTGTGCATCTCCGATGTCTGCGTACACCGCGTCGAAAATCGCGATTGAGCCGTCTTCAAGGGGTAGCTGCATCCCAGACTGGTGCATCAACGCGAATAGTCCAATCGTCTTTATTGCCACGGTCTTGCCGCCGGTGTTCGGGCCGGTGATAACCAGGCCACGGAAGCCGGGTCCGATGTTGATGGTGATCGGCACGGCGTCATTGCCCAATAAGGGGTGTCGTGCGCCGACAAGGTTTACCACGTTGTCGGAACCGGGCGGCATCGTTTCGGCCCGGCGGGCTTTCATTGAAGCCGAGAGTCGGGCGCGGGCGGCGATGTAGTCGATGGCCGCTGCCGTTTCGACGGCTATCAGCGCTTCGGTCTCCCGATCGCCGATGAGACGCGATACGCGGCGGAGGATTCGTTCTTCCTCTCGCTGTGCTTCCGCTGCGGTTTCTCGCCATGTGTTGCAGAGTTCGACCGCCTTAAATGGTTCTACAAACAGGGTCGATCCGCTGCCCGATACATCGTGAACGATTCCTGGAACCGACTCCCTGGCATCGGCTCTCACTTCCAACACCAGTCGGTCGCCCCGGGTGGCAATGGCACCTGATTGGAGTGAAGGCTTGACGCTTCTACTGTTTGCGATCCGCTCCATTGCCCGCATTACCCTGAGGAACGTCTTGCTTACGTTGGCCCGGAGCCGGGCGAGCTTTGGGGTGGCTGAATCGAGTACTTCGCCGCGCTCTGAGATCGATTTGAAAACCTCTTTGCTCAATTCGCGTAGATCGGGAATGTCGGCCGCGATGCCTTCCAGCAGCGCTGCTTTGCCTTTCATCGACATGACCGTATTTCGGGCAGTCCAGATGGAATCGAGCAGGAGCAGGATCGAGACGGCCTCCTCTCCGGTCAACATCCCATCGATCGCTGCGCGCCGCAGGAGATCGCGGGGGTCGAGCGCTCCGACGAGTCCGATATCGCCCACAGTCGACAGCATCAGCGCTGCCTGTGCAGTTTCATCCTGCAATCGTTCGACATCTTCAAGATGAATGAGAGGTTCGGCCTCGATCGCCATTTCTCGAGACATGAAGAAGCGCGTGCGTGCGGCGAGGAGTTCGCGGATGTTCGTGAACTCCAGTAGTTCCCATGCCTGGCGTTGAAGGCTCAGTTCGGTCGCAATTTCCGAGCAGCGTGAGTCGGTATCCGCGTTCGGGTTGTTTATGTCGGAATGCTTTTTCATCGCGTGAGGACGATTGTAGGTCGAATCAGTCGCGTTTTCTCTGGATTTTCTTCGGGTTTATACTCCGGGCCCGTGTGAATATGAATACATTCACATTGCCCTCACAACCCACGGAACAGATGAGTCCCATCGAAGCCACATGAATCATCAGCGCGAACTTGACCCTGCGGAACAACAGATATTTGCAAGCATGTCGGCGTTGCTCGAACGAGCAGGGTTGGAGTACCGGGGGGAATACCTGGAAGTTGACGGTCGGCGAATCCACTATCTCGATTATGGAGATGGGCCCACCGTGCTGCTACTCCACGGCGGCGGCGCGGGATCGGCAATCTGGTTCAGGCAGATTGAAGTGCTTGTGAAGACTCACCGCGTAATCGTCCCCGATCATCCGGTCTTCGGCCTGTCGAGCCAGGAGCCGTTCGAATCGCCGCTAAACGATTCGCTCGTACGGTATTTGACCGGCTTCATGGATGTCCTTGGCCTGGGCCGGGTTGACGTTGTGGCGCTTTCGATGGGCGCGCAGGCGACACTGGCCCTGGCGTTGGCCAACTCGGACCGCTTTAACCGGATGGTCGTGATTGATTCAGCTGGCCTGGGCAAGGACATCGCCTGGATTTTCAGACTGGGGACCGTGCCATTGATACGACGACTGGTCCTGCGACCCAACAGGTGGGGGCAGGATAACTACTTCAAAGCAGTGGAAGTTGTGAATACCGATTTTGAAGACGCCGGCGCATACAAGCAGTATGCGTACGACGTGACGCTGGCGAGTGGTCACGCGAGTGGGATGGCGTCGAGTTTATCGGTGATTACAGGTTTGAGCGGCCAGAAATCGATTTTCACGGACGAAGAGCTGGCATCGATCAACAACCCAATGCTGGTGATATGGGGCGCACAAGACGGATTGTTTCCGATCGAGCATGGCCACCGGTTGGCCCGGCTGGCGCCTAACGCGGTTATGCATGTGATTGAAAATTCAGCGCATGTGCCGCTGCTCGATAATCCCGACCAGGTTAACGATCTGATCTGTGGGTTCCTGGGAGTTTCTGGATAGCCAGAGTTGTGGCTAGCTCCCGAAGCTGTCGCCGATTTTTGCGCCGGCCGATTCGGTCCACTCGGCGGCGCTGACCTTTTTTCGGCCCGCGGTTTTCAAACGACCGATGTTTACAGATCCGTCGCCGGTCGAGATGGTGATTCCCGATTCACCTGATGCGAGCAGCAGCCCCGTTTCGGCAGGCTTGCTGGATGATGGTGCGGAGAGCGAAGCGTCGTAGAGCGACACCCTAGTTCCGTTGAAAGTGGTGTTGGCACCCGGCTGGGGATCGGCTCCGCGAATCATGTTGAATACGGCGGACGTTGAGGCTGACCAGTCGACATCGACATCTTCAGCCTTGCACCATCCTTCATAGGTCGCCTTCGATTCATCCTGGACGATCTTCGGGGCGTTGCCGGTCCTGACCAGGTCAACGGATTCGATTAACGCCTCGACGCCGAGCGGGTAAAGCTTGTTGAAGTAGAGGCTACCTAGCGTCTCATCGGGTTCGATTTCGGCATTTTTTTGCATGAGTACCGGTCCGGTGTCGAGCCCCTTGTCGGGCCAGAAAATTGTGAGGCCGGTTTCGGTTTCACCGTAAATTATCGGCCAGTTGATCGAGCTGGGGCCCCGGTGCAAAGGAAGCAGGGACGGGTGGTACTGGATTGTGCCCAGCGAGGGGCAGTCGATCATCTCCATTGGCACGATATCGGTAACGAACGCCATCACGCACAGATCAGGTTCGAGCGACTTGAACTTGTCGATCGCTTCCTGATCGCGCAGACGCTTGAACTCGAAGATAGGGACTTCCAGTTCGGTGGCAGCCTCGGTGATGGGGTCGAGGGGACGGTTTTCGCGCCTGGGCGGGGCGAACACGCCGACAACCTGGTCCTCATCTCTTTCAGCGAGAGCTTCCAGTACGGATTTTCCGAATGCCGATTGGCCGATGATGACGATATTCATTTCAATTCCTGCTGCTGGCCTGGCCGTTTCTCTCGTCGAGACCCCGAGCGAGATGCTGTTCGATGGCTATTTTTAGCACGAACTACAGATGAATGCGGGTTAGCATGGGTGATCGCCACTGCGAGTTTGCGGTGCATAAAGGGCCGTGGGGTTGTTTCAAACTTGACGTCATCAGACGATTTGCCAGACGGGATGTCGCCAGACGGTGCGCCGATCGATTTTCCACCGCAAACGGCCGACGAGTTTTTTCAGCGTGGTCTGAAATCGGCGCAACTGGGCTTCCCGGATCGTGCCGCAACCGACTTCGAGGAGGCAGTGTGGCTTGAACCTGATAACCAGGAGATCCAGTTCAACCTGGGTACGGCTTACCTGTCGATGGGGGATTTCGAGCAGGCGATCAACAACTTTACACGCGTGATCGCGATGAACCCAGAAGCCTCTGATGCGTACGGCAACCGCGCAGTTGCCCACACGGCCATTGGTGAGGACGATAAATCGGAAAAGGATGTCGCCGAAGCGATTCGACTTGGTGCACCCCCCGATGGGCTGGCCGCGATTATCGAGTACGTAAAAAATCAGCGGAAGTAGTGGGGGTCTCCCGACGCTAAACGCTCACGATTTCGCGGTGCGCCACTCGGGGTCCACGTCGTCCAGCTGGAGGCTGCGCAGATAACGCCTGATGGCGTCGAACGCGGCAACGAGGTGCACGGGCTGGGTGGTTGGAGACCGAGTCGATGCCGCACCCAGGTGCTCGACCAGGAACAGGGCTTCGGCTTTCGACAGCGGTTCGTATTCGGTGTGGCGTTCGAGCAACGCGTAATGAATGCCAGACGACGCCAGCCTGGCGTAGGCGCGCGCCGCGGACAGGTCGCGACGGTCATGAGCCGGTTCGCCGTCCGGTCCGGTCCGAGGTCCTCTAATCAGATTGTCGACGAGCAGATTGTCGTAAAGATCGCTTTCCAACCCGCTCTGCTCAAGTAAATCCGCGATGGAAATTGGACCGGACGCGGGCAGAGGGGCGGTTGTCGATCGATCGGGCGGCATGGCCGCGGCAAGCGGTGAATTCGGATCGCTGTTGACGACCTGCTTGATGCCCGCCAGGTTGAGCCCGGCTTCCTGTAACTGTTTGATCCTTGAAATCAGGTTCTCAAAGTGTGCCGGGTAGATGGCGCGGGTCTTGCTCGTTTTTACCGGGGATGGCAGGACCCCGAGGCGAACGTAGTAGTTGATGGTCGCCGTGGTGACGCCCGTGCGTCGCGACAGTTCACCAACAGAAATACCGGGCTCGGCGCTGTGCGAAGCAGGTTGTATCGTCATATCAAGTGGGGTGAAATAGAGAAAACCGCCATATACGGGCGAGCGTACCAATTAGCAGGGAGCGAGTCCATCGGCCAGGAACCGTGCACCGGGCCGGTGGCTCGCTTTCTTTTAGTTAAGTCGCCTGGTGCGGGTTCGCGTAGGTTATCTGACACGTGGGCAACTGTGTACCGGTATTGAATGCGGCTACAGGTTTGGCACACACTCTGGCCCTCCCCCTGCCGGGGTGAGGAGCAGGGCTATTCCCAGCGGAACATCCTGGTCGCAATTACGAAGGCGATGGCTATCCAGACCGCGAGGCCAAGCAGTTCACTGCCCAGAGTGGTGATCGCGGCGCCTTCGACGGTGATTGCACGCATGCCATCGGCAAGGTAGGTAAGGGGCAGGTACTGCGACCACCTGGTCACCCATTCCGGCATTATCGATAGCGGGAAGAACACACCTGAGAGGAACATCATCGGCATTGAAATGATGTTGGCTATCGGTGCCGCAGTCTCCTCGTTTTTTGCCCATCCCGATACGGCAAGTCCTATAGCAATGAAAAGTGCCCCACCAAGCAGGGCCAGGATCGTCAGGTCGAACCATACGGCCAGCCTTCCGCCTCCGACAGTGACGCCCAGGACCAGCGCTCCGACGATAACGAGCACATAGGTCTGCAGGACTACCACGATGGCCTTGGTAGTGAGTTGACCTGCCAGGAAGTGAGAAGCGCCGATCGGGGTGGCCTTGAGGCGTCGTAGCACACCCTGCGATTTGAACCGGACCAGGGTAAAAACAACCGTAAACAGACCGGTTTGCATAATCGCCATTGCGGCTATGCCCGGAATCAGCCAGCCCTTGAAACCCTGGCCCTGTCCTTCGATGAACGATTCAGAAATGCCGATCGAGTTTTCGACCCTGTATTCGGATGGCACCTGCGCGACTTCTTTGAAGAGTGCGTCGGTTACCTGACCGAGAACTGTTGAAATGACTACTCGTTCCTGCGCATAGCGCTCGTCGTAAGTGACCTGCAGTTCCGCAAATTCACCGGGGACTCCGAAGTTTTCGGGAATGATGATCGCCGCGCGCGTTTCGCCGAATTTGAGCTCGTTCATTACCTCTTCGCGGGAGCCAACAGAAACGGCGAGCACCTGCGCGCCGTCGGATCCTCTCAGTGAATCGATCAGACTCCGGGACGCATCGTTTTCCGCGGCGTCGTAAACGCCTACGTCGGGCGAGTTGAACCCGTCGAAATTCATGATCCCGAAAATCAGCATGATCAGTAGCGGGAAGAACAGCGCCCAGAACAGCGCCTGTCTGTTCCGGAAGTACATTTTGAGAGATACGATCGTGAGAGCGAGATACAACTTCATAGGGTTAGTCTCTGAGATCGCGGCCGGTCAGGTTCAAAAACACATCGTCGAGAGTCGCCTCGCGAACACGCTTTTCGGGCTTGAACCCCGTTTCGAGTAGCTGGTCGATGAGGTTGTCTGGCGTATCGAGCGCGATGATCTGGCCATCCTCGATTACCGCCACGCGATCGCACAGTTCTTCGGCCTCTTCCATGTAGTGGGTCGTCAGCATGATCGTGGCGCCGTTTTCGCTGATCTTGTTCACGAGCGCCCAGACCTGGCGGCGGGCCTGCGGGTCGAGCCCTGTAGTTGGCTCGTCGAGGAACAGGACGACCGGGTCGTTTACCAGTGCGACAGCTATCGAGAGCCGCTGTTTCTGGCCGCCGGACAGATGGGCGTACCTGGCGTTCTTGCGGCTTTCGAGACCGACGCGGGACAGTATTTCGACCGGGTCGATTTTCGCTTTGTATAGCCTGGCGTAAAGGTCAACGATCTCTGCGAGCTTCAGGTTGTCGAAGAATGCGTTCTGTTGGAGCTGGACCCCGATTATTGCTTTCACCGCCGTGGGATCATCTTTTACATTGATGCCGTTGATGATCGCCTGGCCCGAGTCCGCGTCGCGCATTCCTTCGAGTATTTCGATAGTGGTGGTTTTTCCGGCACCGTTTGGCCCGAGCATTCCGAAGACTTCCCCTCGCCGTACTTCGAACGAGATTCCGTCCACGGCGGTGATGTCCTCGTACTGCTTGCGAAGTTCTTTAGCGACGATTACAGGATTAACTGTCGTCATTGAGTGTGGAATTGCCTTTGGTTGCTATCGGATTCGATTCGCCGATGAGTCGGGTGATTTCTTCGATCACTACGACATCGCTGCGCGAAAAACGGTCACAATTCATATTACAGAGCGGATCGATCGTGGAAATCGCCGGTTTTTACCAACAAGAGGTATTTGGATAATTCGAATCCCTCGAGTTGGTAAAAACCGGCGCGAGATTCCCTAATTGTCTGAGACCCGACCTGATGTCCGCGCCAGATACCAGAGTCTGAGAATGACCAGCATCAGGCTTCCCGCCCACCGCCCCCAGTCTTCGAATTCGAAAATGTTGGAGGCAAGCCAGGTGCTGCCCACAGCAAGGAGAGCCACGCCCCAGAAAAAATTGACGGAACGCCTTCAAGCTCTGAATCGTCCAAGTCTTCGACGACTTGGATCGGTAGAACTAGGGTGGGGGGAGACATGGATTCGGCAATGGCCGGTGTCCTGGCGTTGCGACTCAGCATTACGGTTGGCGCGATCAAGTTGGACGGCACGCTGCACGTGATGGCGTTGCACACAATTTGTGGTTGGCTGCGGAACTTCGAAGTCACGTGCTCAACTGCCTGATTGACACGATTTGTTAGCGACTCGCCAACCGCCTCGTTTCCGGCGGACTCGAGCGCCCGGCGGGCCATAATGTTCCGGAAGACGAGCACCAGTCCGACCCATAGTAGTAGTACGGGTCCGACTTGCGAGGGTGGCAGCACCTGTGCCTGTTAGTCGGCCCAGAAGGTTCCACTGATCGGCAGAATAGTTCCGAATCCGGCAAGCGTAAAGGTCGCCTTGATCAGGGCAGCACCGTCCAGTCCGTTACGGGTCGTTACCGATTTCACGCCGGCGACCCTGATTACGATGAGCACGACCGCGATCATCACAACTCCGACTACCACGCTCGAAGCCAGGTTGTACTCAATGAATCTTACGATTGTTTCCAAAACTAACCGGACTTTTCGGCCCGTCGGCGCCGGACGAGTTCTTCGAGGGCATCGAGCTCGCCATTCGAGACTTCGTCTTCGCCGCCGAGGAGTTCCGAGACTGCAAGCCCGGTAAGACCGCCGTAGAAGCCGTCGACAATCTTTTTGAACCTGTTCCGGGCAGCCTCGTCGCGTTGTACTACCGCCCTGTAAACGTACTTACGGCCGGATCGAGTTCGTTCCAAAAACTGCTTATCGACCAGGCGGTTCATTACCGTCATGATCGTCGTGTACGCGAGTGGTTTGCCCCATTCGAGCTGGCCGAGGACGTCATTCACGTCGCATTTATCCGACTGCCACACAACCGCCATCACCGCAGTCTCGAGTTCGCCGAGTTGTTCTAATTCCGCTTTTTCAGCCATAGCCTGATTCTACTACGCTTGTAGTATTAAAGTGTGCAGCGAACCACGTACTACGTGTCGGGCCTGCAGATGTTCGGTAATTATTTTCCAGATGGGTCTCGTGTCGCCGCTCGATCAGGTTAGAATCTGCGTTCGGCGTTCGGCAATGCAGGGGATTTACTTGATCTGCACCCGGATCCATACAGGGAGTTACTTTGACCGTTGAATATGTAAATTTCGGGACAGCGGGAGTGAAGGTGTCGCCCATGGCTCTGGGACTCGGTTTCAGGGGACAGTTCGATCGGGGTGAAGCTGAGAAAGTGATTCTTCGAGCGTTCGACGCCGGGATCAACCTGATCGATTGTGCGAACGTGTACGGCTTCATGGACGATCGTGCCAACATCGGGAGTTCTGAGGAGGTGCTCGGGCAAGCTCTCAAGGGGCGGCGCGACGACGTGGTGATTACGTCGAAGGTGCACAGTCCGATCGGCCCCGGCCCCAACGACCGGGGAACCTCTCGCTACCACATCATGCGTGAGGTCGAACGGTCGCTCGGCAGGTTGCAGACGGACCGCATAGACGTTTACATCATCCACGGGATCGACGAGACGAACTCGTTTGAAGAGCAGTTCCGGACGTTGGAGACGCTGATCCAGCAGGGCAAAATCCGCTACGTCGGGGTCAGCAATTATCAGGCGTGGCAGGTGATGCAGGCGCTGCGGGTGCAGGAACGACTCAACGCGCAGCCACTGATCCTTGTGCAGAACCCGTATTCGCTGATGAACCGGACGCAGGAGGACGAGTTGTTCCCGATGGTGCGGGAGACTGGCGTGGGGGTGATGGCGTACAGCCCGCTGGGAGTCGGCCTGCTCAGTGGGACCTACCGGCCTGACGAGGTGCCTGACGACAGTACTCTGTGGGGTTCAAATCGGCGCGGTCAGATCGCGACTTACATGCGCGGGCGGGCGGCGAGGGTTATCGCTGAAGTCGATACGGTGGCGAAAGAAGTCGGTGCCACGATGCCGCAGGTTGCGATGACCTGGGTGATGTCGCATCCGGAAATTACGGTTGCTATTTCAGGTGCCGATACCGTCGAGCAGATCGCCGACGTTTCGGGTGCGCTAGAACTTACTTTGCCTGACGAAGCGATTGCCAGGCTGAACGAGGTTTCAAGTGGAATGCGCGCGGTTCTGGATGGCGCACTTGAAGATGTTGACGAAGATTGAGCCGGTGAATTTTCGATGTCCGCCTCGGCTTTAGGCAGCATTACCACTCAACCTAGCCTTCTTTCCCGGAGATAAGGGACAGGAGCGCCAGGTGTCAGAAGGAGAGTTAGTTGAAGGTTTTACTTGCGGGTGGGGCGGGGATGGTCGGCACGTTCATTACGCCTTATCTGAAAGAGCATCACGAATTGCGGGTGCTCGATCTCGCCCAGCCGCAGCATGATGGCGTTGAGTTTGTTCAGGGTTCGGTTACCGACCCCGAGGCGATTGCAAAGGCGATCGACGGGGTCGATGCGTTTATCTGGCTGGTGATGCTGAGTCCGCAGGGCGGGTCGGTGACCGACCAGGATTTGAAGGTCATCCGCCAGAATTACGATGTCAACTGCCTCGGCCTGCATACCTTTCTCTGGCTGGCGCAAGGTGCGGGGTTAACTCGCGGGGTGTACACGAGCAGCATGAGCGTTCATTACCGTGGACGTGACTACTACAGGTCTGAAGAAGAGATACCGCTCGACACCCCTAGCGCGTACGGGCTAAGCAAGGGGTTTGGCGAGGCAATCTGCCGGTACTTTGCTTCGTGGTTCGATATGAACATCATTGCGCTGCGCATTACGGGTCCACGTAAACGCGAGGACTACATCGAGGAGCGGCAGCGGCCGATCGGCGACCGGCCTGACGGATCGAAGCCGCTATTTGTTACCGACGAGGCCGATCTTGCGCGGGCCTATCTTGCTGCTCTTGAGACTGTACAGGTCGGGCATGGTCGGTTCGACCCGGTGTTTATTGCCGGCGACGAGGATGAGAAGGAACACAACCTTTCGAAGGCCCGACGGTTACTTGGTTGGACTCCGCAGTCGCATCTTGAGCTGGAAGTCTAATGCGAATCGCAGTTATCGGCAGCGGGAGTGTCGGCGAGGGGCTTGCGAGGGCGTGGTCGGCGCTGGGGCATTCGGTTGTGATCGGGTCGCGATCGCCTGAGTCCGAACGGATGGTCTCGCTGGTTGCTGAGATCGGAAACGGGGTTGAAGCGGCCGGGTTGTCTGCATCGGTGACCGGTGCCGATGTGATTGTGCTTGCTGTGCCGTGGGGTGCGGTTGAGCAGTCGATATCCCGGCTGGGTGACGTTTCGGGACGGGTTTTGATCGATGCGACGAACCCGATCGCCCGCGGCCTGAAGCTGGATGTCGGTCACACGAGTAGCGGTGGGGAGCGGGTGGCCGAGTGGGCGGTAGGAGCGAGGGTTGTGAAGGCCCTGAACATTGTCGACGCCCGGCTGCTTGACGGTCGGAAGCTGGATGGCCGGGAGATTTCGATTCCGATCTGCGGCCATGACGCCGATGCCAAACGGGTCGTTATCGCGCTGATTGCCGAGCTGGGGTTTGATGTGGTCGATGCGGGAGGGCTCGACTCTTCGCGATTGCTCGAGCCGCTGACTCTCCTGATGATCAGGCTGTCGATGAAGAAAAGCCTGGGCAACGAGATCGGGTTCCGTGTGCTGCGAGAGTGACATGGTAACTTCATGTGGATCTCGGTCCGCCTGAATTCGACCAACTAGGCTAAAGCCGAACTCGCCAGGCGATTATTGCGGAGAGGATTCGTGCTGCCGCCATTGCGAGGAACACGGTTTGCCAGGGAGCCCCGACGGTGTCGAGGACCAGGGCGAATATGATTGCCTGGGCACCGGCGTAGACGTAGCCGTGACCGTCGAGCACGCCCGAAGCGGTGGCTGCGTACCTGGGACCGGCCAGGTCGACGACAAGGGTCGAGCTCATCGATAGGCTCATGGCGAATGCGCCAACGAACAGCAGCCCTGCGCCTGCGTACAGGTTAGTGGCTGGGACGAGTGCGAGTCCGACGAGTGCGGCGGCCGAGACGACTGCCGAAATCGCGATCATCGGGCTCCGGCGTCCACCCAGCGCGATATCGGATATCCAGCCGGATGCCAGCGGTGCTGTGAGGTAACCGACCGGCAGGGCGATTGTCACAAGCGCGGTTGTCTGGATGGACAGGCCCGCTTCCTCGAAGTAGTAGAGCGGTGCCCATGTGGTGAGCCCGTACCTGACAACGTTTTCCAGACCCTTGACGTGCGAAGTGGCAACGAACCGCCAGTCGGAGAAAAGCACTCGGTAGGCGGTGAGGGGGCCATCGTTATCGGGGACAATCGTTTCCAGGCGGGTTTCAGATTGAGGGTCAGTTCCCGAGGCGGGTTCGGATTTGGCCTCTATAAACCCGGACTGTTCCTGATCTTTGAGTCCAACGTCCGACGGGCGGTCTCTCACCATGAAAAACAGGGCGATCACCGCCGGGACCATGAGTAGGGGTGGATACCTGAAAGCAGCTCGCCAGCCGAACTCGGCGACTGTCCAGCCGGTAATAAGCCACATCACCAGCATGGCCGACCCGGCTGCGACGCCGACGATTCCCATTATTCGTCCACGCTGCCCGCGTTGCCACCACTGGGCGAGCATTCCAATTCCCGGTGACCAGACCACGGCGTTGGCGAATCCGTTGAGACCCCACGGGATGGCGATCGTCCAGAGGGTAGATCCGAAGCTGGTGATCCAGTTCAGAGCGACCGAGACCAGGGTGCCGATTAGAATCCAGAACCGGTAGCCGTACGATTCGGCGAGTCGGCCGTGAACGAAGTCGCCGATTGCAAATCCCCACAAAAGGCAGGCGTTGATGATGCCGATATCCACGTGGGTGAAGCCCAGGTCTTCGCGGATGACAGGCCCGGCAGGCCAGTGGTTGAACCTGCCCATGTAGACGAACAGGTAGAACACGGCGAAGCTGAACAACACGCGATGTCGCCAGCGGCGCATTTGCGTTCGCGCCTGTTCTTCGGGTCGTAGCGGGCTCATATTGCGCAACTGTATATATGTTTGGTTCGTGCGCGAAGCGTAGTATTCGCCGACATCGAAAAGATTCAATACCGCGGCGGATCGGAGCTTTTACCGAAATGATTGTTGACGTACACACCCACCTTCCAAGCCACATGGGTACCGTACCGCCCGATGAGGTGGTCACCGAGACGACAATGCGCTCTGGTGAGACGGTTTACCTCACCAATTCGATCGACGATTACCTGCGGGACATGGGCCCGGTCGATAAGGCGTTTATTTTCGGAATCGCCCCTAGGCCATGGCGTCCGGGTGAGCGGGTGTTGCGTACCGAGGGTTGGTCGGAGGAGATGAATCAGAACGATGTGGCAGCCGAGACCGCAAAGCACGCGCCCGACAAGATCATCCCGTTCATGTCGCTTCATCCGCTCGACCCAAACTGGAATGAAGAGTACGACCGGTGCGTAGGCGATCTCGGTTGCAAGGGGATCAAGCTGGGGCCGAATTACCAGGATTTCGACCCGACAGGTCACGAGGCATTCGAGTTGTTCGCCCGTCTGGAAGCCGACAACATTCCGATTGTGTTTCACCAGGGCACGTCGCCAATGACCGAGGCACCGCTGACCTACGCCCATCCACTTACAACTGAAAAAGTGGCGATGGCGTTCCCGAAGCTGACGATGGTCCTGGCGCACCTTGGCCATCCGTGGCAAAACGACTGTCTTGCCGTGGTCCGGAAGCACCCGAACGTTTGGGCCGATGTTTCAGCCCAGTTTTACCGACCTTATTCGTTCTGGCAGGGGATGATGCTGTTTTACGAATGGGGTGTGACCGACAAGATCCTGTTTGCATCAGATTGGCCGGTAACCCTGCCCCAGGACAACATCGACCATCTTCGCGGCCTGTCGAAATTTGCGAAGGACCATCACCTGCCGTCGATTCCGGATGATGCGATCGAGGGGATTATCAACCGCGACGCAGTGGAAATACTTGGCGTTGACTAGGAGCACTGGATGATGGTGTGTGGGCTGGGTGACTAGATGAGGTCCGATAAATCGCTTCGTAAGGGACTGTTCTACGGCTGGTACGTCATTGCCGCGCTGTTTTTCATGACGCTCCTTGCTATTGGATCGAGGCAGGGATTTGGCGTTTTCGTCGAGACCTGGGAGAAGGACTGGGGCGTTTCGACTGCAACCGTTTCTATTGCGGCAAGCGTGGGTTGGCTGGTGAACGGGCTATCTCAGCCATTGTTCGGACGCCTGACCGATCTGTATGGCGGGCGGAAAGTTGTGATCCCTTCGCTCCTGGTGATGGGTGTCGCGACTATTGGAATAGCGTCGATTTCTAACATCTATGGCTTGATTGCGTTGTACGGATTCGTGATTTCGTTCGCGTCAGGCGGTGTTTCTCCTGCAACTACCGGGGTGATAGTCGCCAGGTGGTTTGAGCGCAGACGTGGAATGGCAATGGCTGTGCTGGTGGCCGGCGGTTCGGTCGGCGGTTTGATAGTCGTGCCGTTCATGAGTTACGCGTTGATAGAGTTCGGCTGGCGGACCGCGTGGCTGATAGTCGGTATCGCCGCTCTTGGGTTGGGCGTTCCCCTGTTGTTGTTTGTCGTTCGCAGCAGACCTTCGGACATGGGACTGGCGATTGATGGCGAGGAATCTCAGGATTCTGGAGAAGCCGAAGTGGTAGTTCGGCCGGTGGGCCCGAACTATGTTGATAAGTGGCGTGATTCGTTCAGCTCGAAGCCTATCTGGCAGCTTTCGTTTGCTTACTGGGTTTGCGGGATCACCACTGCTTCGATCGCCGTGCACTTTGTGAGGTGGGCCGTCAGCGAAGATATATCAATTGGAACCGCCGCACTGGCCTTTGGGTTGCTCAGCGGGATCAACGCTGTAGGAGTGCTGGCAATCGGGATTCTTTCAGATCGATGGCAGAGGAAGAACCTGCTTGGGGCGGTTTACCTTGTACGTGCGATTGCGTTCATTTCTTTGATCGTGCTGCCGGGATCGTCGGCGATCTGGGTGTTTGCGGTGGTTGGCGGGATGTCTTGGCTGGCTACGGTCCCGTTGACGGCGTCGTTAACCGCCGACGTATACGGGGTTCGCAACCTTGGAACGCTGTTCGGGTTTGCGAATATGGCGCACCAGCTGGGCGGTGCTGCCGCGGTGATACTGTTCGGATGGGCATTTACGGTGTGGGGGTCGTATGACATCCCGTTCGCGGTTGGCGCGGCGACATTGCTGGCCGCGGGAATCGTGTCGCTTTCGATTCGAGAGAAGGCGCACTCGGTGCGTTACGTGCAGGTGCCGGTCGGAGGAGCTGCGGGTTCTGAGTTGATAAAACAGGGCGGCGATTGAGATGGCTGGCCCGATTGGAACGCCGTTTGGGGCGCCCAGGGTTCCGCTGCTGCATCACTCGGAACCGATCGACCCGACGCTGTGGGAATGGTTGAGCGCGAAGATCGACCATGTGCTAGGTATATCGCCTGGAGTGGCGGTCATGGTACTGGGTGCGTTCATAGTGCTGTTTCCGATCATTGTGATGATCGTTGCGGCGCGCAGACGACGGGGGATGAAGTGAGGACGGAAAGCGTGGCCAGCACTCTCCCTCAACCGAACCTTCTCTCCCCGGGAGAAGGAAATCGTAAGTTACCGCCCGCTCTGAGAAATGCGCCTTCGCCGGTTAGTTCGCGCGCCAGGAGAGCAGGTCGGACATTCGATCGAGGATGCGGTCGAGTTCTTCGTAGTCGAATTTATCGAGCAGTTTATTGGCCGGGATTCGGGTTTTCGGCGTCTTGATGATCCCGCGCCGCCAGTACGCGGCTTTGTAGGCGTTGGCGCCGAACATGAATTCAAAATTCAGTGATGGGATCATGCGCTCCCAGATATCGCGCGCCTCGTCGGTCACCACCTGCAGTCCGTCGGCGTCGGTTCCTCCAGCTTCCAGGGCGTCCCACAGCCTTGCGTGGGCGTCGGTGATGTGGCCTGCGGGCATCGTTCCGCATGAGCCGCGCCGGTACTCGTCAACGAGGTACCTGCCGCCCATGCCCCCCATGACGCCCCTGATTGCGCCGCCGGCTTTTTCGAACAGCTCGGTCATGACCTGCCCGGGCAGATTGCTTTCCTCTTTCACATAGTCGACGTGTTCGACTTCGTTGAGCATGCGCACCATCATGTCGGTCGGAACTATCGGGCCAGCTGGCGGCTTGTTGTTCTGGATCCAGACGGGCAGTTGCCCGGCTTCGGCGATCGCAGCGAAGTGGTCCCACATGATTGATGACGTTGCACCGTTGGGGGGCATAGCCATCACGGAATCGGCACCGAGTTCGGCTGCGTTTCTCGTTAGGTCGACGGACTGGGTGGTGGACGTGCCGCTTACACCGCCCACTACAGGCACTGCACCATCGACTACTTCAATTGCAACTTTAAGCACCTGCTTGCGCTCAGTGTCGGTCAGGAATGGTCCTTCGGAAGCGTTGACGGGAACAACGATGCCGTGAGCACCGGCTTCAACGCTGAACTCCACGCACTTGCGCAGCGAGTCCCAGTCAACGGACAGGTCATCGTTGAAAGGTGTGACTGGAATTGCATATACGCCGCGGAACTGGGGATTAGTGGTCATCGGTTAGATCGTCCGTATTGGTGATACTGAATTTGGTTGGCGCTGAGAATACACCCATGGAAGTGCGATAAGATGCGGCCGGGTCGGGGCCTTCAGTGTCCGCAGATATGCCAGAAGAAGAGGAATGTTGATGCCAGAGACTATGCGAGCGGCTCTCGATGACGGTACCGGGCAGTACGTGGTTCAGGACGTACGGGTGCCGGACATGTTTGAAGGGGCTGCACTGATCAGGGTCAGGCAGACCGGGATCTGTGGTTCTGACCTTCACATGACGACGAGTCGCACCGAAGCCCAGGAGCTTCCCTCGGGTCACGAGGTGGCGGGTGAGATCGTGGATATACCCGATGGCGATCACGGGCTTTCTGTTGGCGACCGGGTGGCGGTCGAGATGGTCGGGGCCGGCAGAGCGTGCCTTACATGCCACTTCTGCCGGTACGGCCAGTGGAAGCACTGCACGAACATGGCCCCGGATACCGGTGGTGGTTTCGCACAGTACATGACACGCCGTCCAGCCGGGATCTTCAAGCTGCCCGACCCGTTTGACTGGATTGACGGTGCGTTAGTCGAGCCGATGGCGGTCAGCGTGCATGGACTGCGCTACGGCCGCATGCAACCGGACGATGTTGTAGGCGTGGTCGGTTCGGCCACGATAGGGCTTTCTTCTATCGCTGCCGCCAGGGCATTCGGTGCCCGTACGGTGATAGCTTCGGCTAGGCACCCGCAGCAGGCCGAGGCGGCGAAGAAGATGGGCGCCGATGTCGTGGTGGGCACAGAGCCGGGCGAATTCGAGGATGCCTGCCTGGAGGCTTCGAACGGCGTCGGTGCCGATTTTGTGGTGGAATCAGTCGGCGGCCACCAGACCAACTCGTTCCAGCAGGCGATACGCGCGACCCGGAACCAGGGCACGATGCTTTATCTTGGCGGCGTGAAGGTGCCGATGGAGTTCGATTTGATGGAGCCGCTCTTGCGGGAGATTCGGATCCAGTCGGTGATCTGCTACGGCGTTATCGATGGCCGACACGACTACGACGTTGCGATCGACCTGCTGGCGTCGGGCGACATTCCTTATCGCGAGATCGTTACTCATGAAGTTGGGCTGGAAGAAATTCAAACGGGGTTTGATGCCGCGTGGGATAAAACTTCAGGTTCGATCAAGGTCCATGTGAATATTTAGGGTCTTGCTCCGTGCGTGGGGGTTGTTAGGGCCGGGCGTGATCGGATCACTTGGGCCCCGCTGCAATCTACCCTCCCCTAGCCCCTCCCGAAAGGGGGGGACAGGGCAGGGTGCTGGCGTGGGCGGACGTTATGGGCCGGCACTTCTTACCCGGCGGACATCTGTGGAGAAGTCGTGGCGTAACTTTTTAATCCGGAACTCGTGAGTCAAACTCGAGCGGGATCGAAAGTCTGCGAGAGTCGCTTGATTTGGTTCCTTGCGTTAACCTCTACGCCTCCGACCAATTACACCGTGCCCAGGAATAGGAATTCGCCCCGCCGGAAGTGGTGGTGGTGGCTTAACAGTCCCGAGAGTCTCGAGACAACAGGAATGCACGATGCCATGCAGGACGGGCTGATTTTGTTAGAGGAGTATTTACAGAGTTCCATCGACACACGTATCGCCGATCAGCTCCAGGCCGGTGAGGCGTCTGACAAGCTGTTGTACGCCGCCGAACTGTGGCAGGCGGCTGCAGATATGGCTGCTCTCGAGGGCTAGGCATGTCGAGATGGTCGAGGCCAGCGATCACTCCCAATTGATCTGCGCTCCAGCTGACTGCTTCAACTAATCGGCGATCAGCCGTCCGATTCTTCGGTCGCTATCTCTTCCCATATTTGATCTACGTATCGATACGACACGCCACAGTATCGGCAGATCTTGAACACGAGGGTGGTGTTCGCGGTAACTTCGACGGGCACGATGGAAAAATCGTGCCGGTTGTCTTGCGGACCCTCGATGCAGTCACTCATTTTCGAAGCTCCCTTTATGGACCCTGACGATTCGTCTGTCTCCTGTGGAGACAACCTACCCGCCGTATCCCTCCAGCACGTGCCCGTGCAGATAGTCTTTGTCGAGTTCGATGCCGATGCCCGGGCGGTCTGAGAGATAGATCTTGTCACCCCTGATGTCGAGCGGGTGGTCGATGAATGCATCATAGGCATTGAGTTTTGCCCTGCTTGTTTCGACCCGATAATGGTTTGGTACCGAGGCCATTACATGTGCACCTGCAAGAACGTTGATGGGGCCACTTGCGTCGTGTGGCGAAATCGGGACGTAGTAGGCTTCGGCCAGGGTGGCGATTTTCTTGATCTCAGTAATACCGCCGGTCCAGGTCACGTCGGGCATTATGAAATCGGCCAGTTCGTTCTCCAGAATCGGGATGAACTCCCAGCGCGTGTGAATCCGCTCGCCCACACAAATGGGCACCCCGACGTGGTCTCGGACCTGCTTCAGGGCGTGGATGCTTTCCACCGGGACCGGCTCTTCGAACCAGAAGATGTTGTACGGCTCGAGTGCGCGTGCCAGGCGAATAGCGGTAGGGGCGTCGAATCGGGCGTGGCAGTCGATGAGAATTTCAAAATCAGGTCCAACGGCTTCCCGAACCGCCGCGATCAAATCGACTCCGTGGTTCTCGGCTTCTGCGCTGAGCTTGCCAGTCAGGTAGCCGTTTGATTCCTCCTCGTGATGCGGCTGCCAGGGGTCGGTCTTTAAAGACTTTTGCCCGGTCGCAGCGATGGCTTTTGCGTGCTGAACTGTGTCTTTGATCGAAGATCTGTCATTCGGGTGACAGTAGATAGGGATTCCCTCGCGGACCGGACCGCCGAACAGTTCGGAGATTGGCAGGCCGAGGACTTTGCCGCGGATGTCCCACAGCGCGATGTCGATGCCGCTGATGATGCTTGTGGTGGCCCCGCGGGAGCCCATGTAGGTGAACGACCTGAATACCTTGTTCCAGATCATTTCGATCAGGCGGGGATCGTCGCCTGCGACCAGGTCGCTCACATGCCGCAGCCCGGCACAGACCACACGGTTTGCGACCTTCGAGGTACCGGTTATCTCGCCCCAACCCGTGATGCCCTCATCGGTGCTGACTTCGACGAATACGTATTCGCGGTTTCTGATTTCCTTGCTGTCGTCTGCAGTATCGAGATAGGGCGAGGGTGCTTCGATTAGCCAAGGTGTGACTTTGGTGATTTTCAAGGGCTGACTCCGTGCTTACCTTCAGCAGAGTGTTCGTCGGGGAGAATCGGAATCCTATGCACGGGTACACAGCTTGTCTACTTGTTTTGAGTGATCGAGCCACGAAATCGTAATTGAATGCAGTTCGATCCGGGTTGTTCGATCGGAAATCCCGGGCGCGAAAAGGACCCGAGGAATTCGGAGTCTTTTTTTTGGCGGATTGGTAGCCCCGCGGAGAATCGAACTCCGGTCTCAGCCTTGAAAGGGCTGTGTCCTGACCGCTGGACGACGGGGCCGTGCTTTGCGAACTGGACTGCTTCGCAGCCCCAGTTGAATTAAGCACTGAATATCAGCATACCTCAGAGCCGGTGGAAACGGCGATTCGTGCTGCCCACCAGATTTATTTCCAGATGAGGTTTTTTGGTATGTTCAGGATCGCCGGGTGGTGCTGGCAGGGCACTCGGTGGTGAGTGGGCATGTATCACAATGCGGTATCCGGGCCTTGCAGATCTGTCGACCGTGGGTGATTAGCAGCACGTGCATGTTGTACCGGTCGTCTTCCGGGATCAGCGATTCCATGATCGGGTGCGCCTGGTCGGCGGTAGTTTTCTGATCGATGAGACCCAGTCGGATCGAGACACGATGGATGTGGGTGTCGACCGGAAATGCTGGCATCTTCAACGAAAACGCCATAACGACCGCCGCAGTTTTTGGTCCAACTCCCGGTAGAGATGTAAACCATTGACGGGTTTCTTCCAGGGGCAGGTCGGCAAGAAACTCGAGTTCGAAATGGCCGAGTCGCTTCAGTATTTCCACAAGGATTTTCTGGATTCGCTCCGATTTCTGATTAGCGAGGCCGCCATGGCGAATTGCGTTCGCCACCGTAACCGTGTCGGCTTCGATGACTTCACCCCACGTCGGCAGCTTTTTGCGGAGAGAATCGTATGCCCGTTCGGCGTTGAGATCGGAAGTGTGCTGAGTGAGGACGGTGAAGATCAGTTCATCGAGTGCGGCCATCCGGGGTCGCCACACGACGGGGCCGTAGATGCCGCTCAGGCGCTGCTGTACAAGCGCGATCGCAACTGCTGGCTGCTTGCGACGCCGGGAACGTCGGTTGGTGGGCCTGGCTGACATTCTTCGCTAGTAGTTGCGAGACTGAACGTACTCGGCGAGGGCCAGCAGCGAATCGAGTGAGTCGGAAGGCGGAATCTCGTCGAGAGAACGCACTGCCGTTTCGATGTACTCGTTTGCCACCTGGAGAGTCATTTCCAACGCCCCAGTCTGCTTGATTGCATCAACCGCAGGTGGGAGTAACTCTTCTCTGGCCTCTTCCGGGGCAGTGAACAACCTAGTTATAACATCCGCTGCACCGTTTTCGGCGGCAATGATTGCCGGGAGTGTGAGAATTCCCTCTCCGAGATCGTGACCGGCGGGTTTGCCGAGTTGCTCACTGGTCGATTTGTAGTCCAGCAGATCGTCGTAGACCTGGTAGGCCATGCCGATGCTGTAACCGTAGTTCCGAACGTTTTCAACTGCGCCGTCGCTGCCTTCGCCAAGGATCGCCCCGCTTACAGCGGCGGTGCAGAAAAGGGAAGCGGTCTTATCATAAATCCGGCTGTTGTACTCTTCGAGCGACACGCCCATCTGCCAGGCAGTGTATATCTCGCTGAGTTCGCCGCGGGCCAGTTCGGTAATAGTCTCGGCGAAGCGGCTAACTAACCTGATGTTGTTGGTGTCGCAGACATACATTGCGGAGGTCGCAAATATGAAGTCGCCGATGAGTACGGCCACGTTACGGCCCCAGAGTTTGCTGGCCGTGTGGTGACCTCGACGGGTGTCGGCGTGGTCTACCGTGTCGTCGTGTACTAGCGTTGCGATGTGCAGCAGTTCGACAGCAGTTGCCATCCTGATCGACCGCTCGTCGATGTCGAGACCCCACAGGCGTGAGGCCAGCAGGGTGAGGGCTGGCCTCACGCGCTTGCCGGGTGTTGCAAGGACATGCCCCAACTGGGCGTCGAGGTCGCGGGTGTTTTCAGGAGCGTTCTCCGGCGTTTTCTCAGCGATGCTCGCGATCTCGTTGATCACAGCCTGAAGACCGGCGGCAACCGGTTCGTAAATGCTTTCCTGTGTGATGGCTTCGACCATGATGTGACCAGCCCGATCCTGTTATTCGCCGGTGAGCCGACGGTTTTCTTCATCGACTACCGAATCGTCGAGCTTGCGGGAGAGCGGCGTTGGTGTTTCGATTGAAGAAGCCGTAACGATGTCCCTGCGGGTCCGACCGTCACCAAGAGTGTCGCTTTCGTCGAACAGCATACTGTGAATTCTGTCGGCTGAACCGGATAGATAAGGATAGAACACAGTTCGCAAGGTTGCGATAACGTTCAGTCCCACCCACAAATCGGTGTCCGCTTGAGGTTTATCGAAAGTCGAGAACCTTCGGAGTCGCTTCGGGTCGGCGTACCTGACAGGCTGCGTTTGAAACTGGGTTTTAATTTTAGGTGATTCAAGTGCCGCGGACGTGACGATTGAGTGATGGCCTGGCACCATGTTGGATGCAGTTAATCGCTGTTAAGCGACAGGCGATATACCCTGTTTTTCGGTGCCCCTGTGAGTTCCACAGCGCGATCGACGAGGCTCCGTCCTTTGAGACCCTGTGAGCTCAGATCGCGGAGCGACTCAGCGATGCAGTCGTCCGATACTGCTTCCTCTGGACGTTCACCGATGCCCGGGATCAGGATTACGAATTCACCGCGTGGTTCGGCGAAGTGCAATGCGGCTCCCGATGCGGTCCCTCTGAATATTTCTTCATAAAGTTTTGTCAATTCCCGGCAAATGACCAACTGGCGATCGGGGAACACTTTGTGAATGTCGGTCAGTGTGGCTTTCACCCGATGTGGTGATTCGTAGATGACGATCGGACCCGGCTCGTCGACAACCCCGTTGAGAGATGTGACCCTTTCGTTCCGTTTGCGGGGGAGGAATCCCAGAAACAAGAACCTGGTGAATGCCCAACCCGTTACGGACAGAGCCGTGCTGAGGGCGGAGGGGCCGGGGAGCGGGACTACGCGGATTCCGGATGCGACGGCTTCGCTCACCAGTGCCGCTCCGGGATCGCTGATACCAGGAGTTCCCGCATCGGTGATGAATGCCATATCGATCGACTCGAGTATTTCCACGATGCCCCTCAGGCGGTCGGGTGAGGTGTGTTCGTGGAGACTTTCGAGTCGGGGAGACGCACCGATGTGGTTGAGAAGCTTTCGGGCGACGCGGGTGTCTTCGGCGGCGACTACCGGCACGCTCGAAAGAATTTCTATCGCGCGTGCAGTCAAGTCGGATAGGTTTCCGATAGGTGTTGCAACGACGTACAGCGTCGACATTACTCGCTACTCTCTGGCTTCTGGTACGGGACGACCAGGTCAGGCAAAATTATGCGTTTGCTGCTTCGAGGATTTGGTCGATAGCCGCATTGTGCTGCTCGTCGGCATGGTACGAGCTGCGCACGAGAGGCCCAGATGCGACGTGTTTGAACCCCATATCGATGCCGGCCTGTTCGAGCTCTTTGAACTCTTCGGGAAGGTAAAACCGGATGATGGGATGGTGCCGCTTTGTTGGGCGCAGGTACTGGCCGATGGTGAGGAGATCGCAGCCAACGGCCCGGAGGTCGGACATCGTTTCGAGGAGTTCTGCTTTCGTTTCGCCGAGCCCGACCATCATCCCGGACTTCGACGGCATGTACGGGTTGATCTGTTTTACGCGCTTCAGCAGTTCGAGCGAAAGATCATAGTTACCGCGCGGGCGAACTTTTCTGAATACGCGCCGGGCAGTCTCGATGTTGTGGTTCAGGACGTGCGGCCCGGCCGTAACGACCCGTTCGAGTGACTCGAAATCGCCTTCAAAGTCAGGAATAAGAACTTCGATTTTGCAGTCCGGCGTTGTCCGCTTCACCTGCGTTATCGTCTGCTCGAAAATGCCTGAACCGTAGTCGGGCAGGTCGTCGCGATCGACCGAGGTAATTACGGTGTAGTTCAGTCCCATCTGCTTCACCGTACTGGCGACGCGGATTGGCTCCGCGAGGTCTACGGTAGTTGGCCAGCCCGTTTTGACATTGCAATATGAGCAGGCCCGCGTGCAGGTGTCGCCCAAAATCATGAAAGTTGCCGTACCGCGGTCCCAGCATTCGCCGATGTTCGGGCAGGCGGCCTCTTCACAGACCGTGTTTAGCCGTGCTCCCTTGATTTTCTTGCGAATCTCCAGATAGTTTTCGCCGCCCGGCGCCCTGACTTTGAACCAATCGGGCAGTCTTCGTTCGACGGTCAGCGAGCCAGGTTTTTCGGACTTTGAGACCATCAGATCGTGTTCGATTCAAATTTCTCGATTTTGGGGATCAGGCCGTTGCAGTGGACACAACGTGCGTTTAACTGGTTCAGAATAACAGACAGTGCAGTTTTCACGGGGTGTAGAAGGTCGATCCTGGCAAACCACTTTTTACCCGGCAAGTTACCGGCGAGATTCGATTTTCCGCATGGCTAAACGAAGGCATCGAAAACGTTACACGGGCCCCGATCTGACGGCACACGTCGATCTTGGACCCGGTGACCATTTTGAGATTACGTTGGGGGAGATCAACGATGCAGGCGATACGACTGCGGTAACCGAGGGTGCCCCGGTCGTGATTGCCGGCGGTCTGCCGGGCGAAGTGGTAATTGCCGAGGTGCTGAAACGGTTTCCGGAACGGATAGCGGCGAAAGTTGTTCAGGTGTTGCAGTCGGCGCCAGAGCGCGTTGAGCCCGAATGCCAGTATTTTCTGACCTGCAGCGGGTGCCAGTGGCAACACGTTTCGTATGGCCATCAACTTGAGTTGAAGCGTAATCGAGTTCAACGCGAGATAGACAGGTACGAGTGTCTTTCGCATCTGGAAGTAGACCGTACAGTTGAGAGTGTCAAGCAGCTCGGGTACCGCAATCACGGGCGGTTTACCATCGGCAAGCGCGACGATGCGGGCCAAGTCGGTTACGTGAATGCTGTGACCCGGCAATTTTTGCGAATTGAAGAGTGCCTGTTGATGGACCAGCCGATCAACGACACCCTGAAGCTCGTGCAGGACCGGATGGACGGGCAAACCCAGATGTCGGTCAGGGTCGGAGCCAATACCGGCTCGATCCTGGTTCAGCCACGCATGAACATCTCCGGGCTTGGTGTCGTCACGGGCGAGCAACATTACGATGAAAAAGTTAGGGGTGCTCGCTTCAGAGTTGCCGCCTCGTCGTTTTTCCAGGTGAACACTGCGCAGCTGTCGCGCGCGGTGGACGAGGTCCGTGAACTGCTCGATTTCGACGGCAGCGAGGTGTTGATCGACGCTTACTGCGGTGTTGGGGTGTTCTCAGTGCTTTTGGCACCATATGTCCGGCGCGTCATCGGAATCGAAGAGTCGGCATCGGCGATCGAGGATGCGGAGCTCAATTCGAGTGGCGTCGAGAACGTCGAGTTCATCGAAGGGAAGACCGAGGTCGTTCTTGGCACTTGGCCTGAAAGTTGGCCAGGTGCCGCGCCTGGCGCCGACATCGAAAACGGAGGCATGGACGCGCTGTTGCTCGACCCGCCGCGGGTTGGATGCCATCCCGATGTGCTGAAATCTGTCAAGAAGTTGAGGCCGAAAAAGGTGTTGATGGTCTCATGCGAACCGGCCGCAATGGCGCGCGATCTTGATCTGTTGTGTAGAGATGGTGTGTACCGGT
The DNA here is from genome assembly GCA_913048295.1 of uncultured Dehalococcoidia bacterium. Classification (GTDB taxonomy): domain Bacteria; phylum Chloroflexota; class Dehalococcoidia; order Lucifugimonadales; family Lucifugimonadaceae; genus Lucifugimonas. The sequence continues at coordinate 33,377 of CAJWWK010000002.1, read as the reverse complement.
TGGAAATCGTTCGACCGGTCGACATGTTTCCGCAGACCCGCCACGTTGAGGTAATTAGTTTGCTAACGCTTCAGGATTCCGGGGACCAGGATTTTGGCGACAACAGATAACAGTTCGCTGATTCTTGCCAGCAGATCGCCGCGCCGCGCGGAGATACTTGGCGATGCGGGGATAAAGTTCACAGTTACTTCTGCCGATATCGATGAAGAAGTATTTCTTTCTGGCGCCGGGCGTTCCTCGAACACACGAAGCCCGGTTGAAGTCGTGCAGCGACTGGCTTTCGAAAAAGCCAGGGCAGTCGCAGCCAACAGGCTAGGTGCGTTTGTTCTTGGTGCCGACACGGTAGTCGTTCTTGACGATGAGATACTTGGCAAGCCCGGGTCGTCCGGCAATGCGGTGGCAATGCTTCACCGGCTGAGCGGTCGAGCGCACGAGGTGATCACCGGGGTGACGGTCGTTGATCCCAACGGCACCGTTCGTACTGATTTTGCCAGCACCTCTGTATTGTTTCGTAATCTCGAGCGCAGCGAGGTTGCCAACTATGTCGCGACGGGTTCACCGCTCGACAAGGCGGGCGGGTATGGAATTCAGGACAGTTCATTTGCACTCGTCGAGAGTTACGATGATTGTTATTTAAACGTTATGGGTCTTCCGATGTGCGTGACGATCAGGCTGCTTGAAATATCAGGATTCAGGCGGTTCAGCACGGCCGTTTGCAAGAGACATTTGAACTTTGATGCTGCTTGTGGCTCGAAGGCGATCAAATGACGCTATTCGGGATTGGCGGTTTCGAGTTTCTTCTAATCGCCGCGATCGCACTTTTCGTGCTGGGACCCAAACGCTTGCTCGAAGGAATTCGCGAGGGGCGCAGGATTTATTCCGAATTCAAGCGTCAGCGAGATGCTCTACAGTCGATGATCGCCGAAGCGATCGATCTCGAAGAACTCAAGAAACAGAGTGACCCCGACGGGCTGATAAAGGAGTTGAAAGACGAAGCGATTGCGCTGAAGGATGAACTGGCACTCGATCAGGTTGCAGACGATTTAGAACGGCCCACGGACCTGGGCAAGGGTGTCGGTTTCGGGTCGGTTGCAAGATCAAATCGGTTGAACCGTCCGTCTGTCGATGTCGACTCTGAGATACGAGATACCATCCCGGATGTTGATTTGGCTGAACCTCGCGCCGAAATTGCGGGAGAGGTTGAGCGGGCCAAGCCAGAGAACGATACAACCGATGATGAGGTGAAGTCTTGAACGACAACGCCATGTCGGTACTGCAGCATCTTGGCGAGCTCAAGCGACGGTTGGTTAGAGTAGCGATCGTGGCCGTTGTATTTATCGCGATTGCGATCGCTTTTTATGTGCAAATATTCGAGGTGTTTACGGATACGGCCAGAAGGCTGATCGTTGATGTAGATGGCGTAGTTGCGGTCCAGAGAATCACAGAGGGTTGGGTGGTCGCCGCAAAGCTGGCGATCTTGGTCGGGCTGGTTGCCGCATTTCCGTACTTCATGTGGGAATTGGCGATGTTCTTCAAGCCAGGGCTAAAATCAGGCGAGCGCAAGTACATATTCTTGCTGGTGCCGGCGTCGATGGCGATGTTCGCACTGGGTGCCGCGTTTTCCTGGTTCATTCTGATCCCCAGGCTGGTCGAGTTTCTACTCAGGCTTTCGCAGCCCATCGGCGATCCGCTGATTACTGTCGGACCCCTCGTAGGGCTGATGGTTACCATCATGTTCTGGCTCGGAATCATTTTCGAAATTCCGATCTTCATGTTCCTGCTGGCAAAGATGGGCATTCTTACCTCGGGATGGGTCAAGACGAAGCGGCGGTGGATGATCCTTATCTCATTCATCTTCGGTGCGGTGGCAACGCCGACGGATCCGATTTCTCAACTGATAGTGGCGGGCCCGACCTGGCTGCTATTTGAGATCGGGATGCTGCTTGTGAAACTGGCCGAGCGGGGACAAACGGAGTAGAACGCCGGTTGCCAGCGTTTGTTCAGTTCGCACGATATTGTTGTCGGAAGGGGAGCGGTCGACGGATCAGGGGGCGAAAAGCCGTTCAGGTGGTTTTCGTATCGGTGTTCTGGTCGCCCGAGTCTGAGTCGGAGTCTGAATCGGTGCTGTCGGTTTTGTTGTTAATGGCCGACTTGAATTCGTTGATCGCCTGGCCCATTCCCTTGCCGACTTGTGGCAGTTTGCCTACTCCGAAAAGTAGCAGGACGATCACAAGAATGATGACGATTTGAATTGGACCGATTTGCGAGAACACTTAAAAAAGCTCCGGTTTGCCCTTTAAGGACCTGTTGAAATGGATCGAGGTCCAACTGCAAGTATACGCCGCGACTATTCGAACGCCCAACCAAGAGACGTGACGGTATAAGAAGCTTATTTGAGGGTTGTAAGGGGACCTTGCTGGCTATCCCATGTAGCGCCACACCGCGATCACCCTGCTGATCACCTCGACATCGCTGGAGTTGAATGTCATGGCTTCCATTTGCGAGTTTGCGGGTTCGAGTCGGGTCCGAGGTCCTTCGGCATAAAAATGCTTGAGAGTTGTTGTGTTATCCGACTTGATCCGCACGGCGGCCATTTGCCCGTTCCGCACGCTCGAGGCCTGTTCCATGATCACCAGGTCGCCATCGGAAATCAGGGCGTCGATCATCGACTCGCCGCGAACCTTCAGTGCGTACAGGTTGTCGCCGAGGCCAACAATTGCCTGGGGCAGGTCGATTAGTTCCTGACCTGTGAGGTCGGACCATGTGTCGTTCTCTGGCATCGGGAACGGCGAACCGGCGGCAATAGTTCCGAGTAGGGGAACTGCAACCGTGTCGATACCGACAGGTGCTGCAGTACCGCTCTTCTGGCCGGCCAGTTTCAGACCACGTGAAACCTCGGAGTCACGGCTCAGAGCACCGCTGTCTTTCAAGCGGTCCAGATTGTACGAGACTACCGACGTGGAGCTGATGCCACAGCCGCTCTGGATATCGCGAACGGTTGGCGGGTAATCATGTTCTTCAATGAACTCCTCGATGAACGACAGGATCTGCTGCTGGCGTTCTGAGAGTGCTTTCATTTGTCTTGCCTTTAGTCCTGACTCTGAATGGCCTTCTGGATCGTTTGATAGTCGGATTGCATCCGCACTAATGTTCGGAAATTATCAGCGGACGCTCTGCAATGTCAACAAAAAATGGCACCAATTGCGATCATCAGTTCGGTTTTGACAGTGGATCATTGCTTGGGCAAGCCGGTGCGGACCACTGATTGGGAAATTCTGCAGGTGCAGTTTCAAGGTGCGCCAGGAAGAGACTGGCACGGTACGCCGTCATCGTTTCCGTCCAGGCCATGCGGATCGTCACCGGGTCCGCCAGCAGCTATAAAGAATGCATTTGCCGATGCCCAGTCTTCGAACTCCCCACAGTTTTTGTCAGGGCCGAATGGATCGAATCCGATGGCCGCTGTTGCACCCGCCAGCGCCGATGCGGTCGCTACGGGTGGAGTGGAAGTGGCAAGAGGAGGTGTAGGAAGTTCAGGTGTCGTCGTGGAGGAGAGGCGGTCGGTACCGGCGTGAGCGGAGGTGTTGGTGGCAACGCGGTGGGCGTTGGCGTGTCGGTCGATGTTGGCGAAGACATGGGCGTGAGAGCCAGGATTACGGTTGAGGTGGACTGCGGTGCCGTTGTCGCGGTTGTGATGGGAGTTGATACTGGGGTCGCTGTCGGTATCGAGGTGGCTAAGGGGATCGAATCTGGCTGAGCTGGCGTCGCGGTAGCCGTTACCACGATTATCACGGGTGTCGCTTGCAGAACTGTGGGTATCGGACTGGGGTCGGAGCGGGTAGATCCACCTGATCCGACTGCACGGGGGATTACGTCGTCGCCAATTCCGTCCGATGTTGCTTCCGGAGTAGGCGTGGCCGTCACGATAACGGTCTGGAAGATCACGATTGGTGTTGCCGTGAACGCCAGGATTGTGATTGTAGTTGGCGACACAATTGGGGTGACGATCGCCGGTTTCGGTTCGGTGCCGCAACCCGCCAGCGCGAACAGAATAAGTAATGCCGAGGCAACAATTTCGACCACGCGAGTTCTAGTGATTGTGCCCGGCGTGGTCGTGCGACCCGTGTTCGTGATCATGAGAGGGATCGAGATTTCGGTCGCCGGGATGAACCGGATGGTTATCGCCGAAAGAGATACCTTCGAGCTTGCGAGGCGGGGCACCGGCGTTTTCGGCCTGACCGAAGGCCACGTAGTGTGGAGCTTCGCCTTCAAAGACGAGATAGGCCGACTGTTGTGTCGATAGAGACTCATGACCGCCGAACCATATGACGAGAGGGCCGTTCACCATTTGAATTGGGCCTTCTTTTACGGGTCTTTTAACGTTTTCGTCTATTTCGCCGGTACCGGAGGGGCCGATTCCCCATCTTGCGGTGCCACTGAAATCGCCGGGTACGACGAACCGCCAGCGGGGCAGCAGCCCTTTCCAGGGTGCGACCTCTACAGCAACGCGATCTTCGATACCCTCGAACGGGTGGTGAATACGCCAGTTGTACTGGGTGTCGTCAGATTGAGACGACGGACCCGGCCGATGAGTTTCGGCTGCATGGTCGTGGTTTTGATCGGGACCCTGGGTCAAAGGTCGGTACCGGGCTAGCTGGAAATATTGTTGTACTGCCTGGTGAGCCGTGACTTCTGGCGAGCGGCTGCGTTTCGGTGCAGAACGCCTTTAGAAACGGCCCTATCCAGGGCTGAGACCGCATCTTTGAGCGCGGCGTCGGGCGCGTCGTTTTGTGTGCCTTCAGCGATCGCTTCGGTCGCGGTCTTTACTCGACTGCGAGTGAACGATCTGGTTGATCGGTTTCTGGAGGCTTTGCGTTGCTGGGCGCGATGCGTTTTGGCGGCGGGCATTGATGTTCCTTAGTAAGAGATGGGGGTGCGCCCGATAATGGTGCGCGACTGGTTGGATATTCGAATCGTTATGAAGATGATTTGCGCGGTTTGCGTGGCTCGTCATTCCGGGGAGCCTGCGCCTCGGTAACCCGGAATACGCTATCGACTCCGGGGATTGCTTCCACGCGGGAGAAGAGCCTGCTTAATTGCTCTACCCCTGTAGTGTACACCGTGAGAGACACGGTACATGCGTTGGTTTTCTGATCTTCTTCAGATGTGAGCGAGTGGATATTGACGTTTTCCGACGAGACTACGTTGGTGATGTCACGGATCAGCCCAACGCGATCGAAGGCTTGAATCTGAAGCCTTGATGCGTAGCTCGTTTCATGGTGCCCCCAGCCGACCGGGACATGACGTTCGGGATCTTTAGCGTCCCTCAGAATTGGGCAGTTATGGCGGTGAACTGTCACCCCCCGCCCTCGCGTGAGGTACCCGGTAATTTCGTCGCCGTATACAGGGTTGCAGCATTTTGCAATCCGAGTAAAAAGGCCGGGTTCGCCCATTACAACGAGTCCCCCGGCCTGATCTGCTGGCGGTTTCCCGGGGGTGATCTCTGGCGTGAAGACCTCTTCAGGTTCGGGGTTTAGGGTTTCGGCAACTCTCGAAATCGAAATCTGGCCGACACCGAGTGCTTCGGCCAGCTCGTTCAGGCTGGCGTAGTCCATGGTCGTCACGATTTCTTTTTCCGAATATTTCAGGCCAAGACGCCGCATCTCTTTTCTGAGCAGATCTTTACCGCGGCGGATATTGCTCTGTCGTTCCTGCTTCCTGAACCACTGCTTGACCTTGGTCTTTGCGCTCCCTGTGACCAGATATCCGAGGTCGGCGTTAAGCCAGTCGAGGCTGGGGCCGCGTGGGATCCTGGCCTTGCGAATTTCGACGACATCTCCGTTCTGCAGAGGCGTATTCAGCGCTGCGAGTTTGCCATTTACGACTGCGCCTACCGTGTTGTGACCAAGGTCGGTGTGAATACGGTAGGCGAAATCGATAGGCGTCGACCCGGCCGGCAGGTCTTTGATATCGCCTTTCGGAGTGTAGACAAACACCTGGTCCTGGAGAATGTCGGTTCGGACCGTGGCGAGGTATTCATCGTCGCCCGAAAGTTCTCGCTGCCAGTCGACCAGTTGCCTGAGCCACGACATCTTTTGATCGAAGTTGTCAATCCGTGCCGAGCCATCCTCATCGCCCTTGTACATCCAGTGCGATGCAACACCCTCTTCGGCCATGTCGTGCATTGCTTGGGTGCGGACCTGCACTTCTATCGGGAAATTGCCGGGTCCGCGTACCGAGGTGTGTAGCGACTGGTACATGTTTTCTTTCGGGCTGGCGATATAGTCGTCGAACTGCCCGGGGACCGGTCGCCATGTCGAATGCACCACGCCGAGTGCCGCGTAACAATCGCCGACGTTTTCAGCGATGACGCGAATTGCGATCAGATCGTATATCTCGTCGAACTTTCGACCCAGTCGCTCATATCGCTGTAACTTGTTGTAGGTACTGTAGAGGTGCTTGACGCGCCCATCGACCGAACACTTGAGCCCTGCCTTTCGGAGCGGTCTCTGAATGGCCTTGACTGCAGCTTCGGTGTAAACCTCACGCTCAGCACGTTTGCGGTTGATCAGGCGGGATATCGACTTGTACTGCCGGGGCATCAGGTAGTGGAATGCCGCGTCTTCGAGTTGCCACTTGATTTCGTTCATTCCGAGCCTGTGTGCCAGCGGTGAGTAGATGTCGAGTGTCTCTCTGGAAATCCGCTGCTGTTTTGGCACTGGCAGGTGGTTCAGTGTCTGCATGTTGTGCAGACGGTCTGCCAGCTTTATCAGGATCACTCGAACGTCGTCGGCCATTGCAACGAGCATCTTGCGGAGCGAGGCGGCCCGTGTTGCCTCGGGTGTCGAGGCCTGCCGCAGCATTGCGCTGTTCTCCGAGATCATGTCGAGGCGCTTGAGTTTCGTGACGCCGTCCACAAGCTTTGCGACGTCGGTCCCGAAGCCCGTCTCGATTTCCTCGAAACTGATCCCGCAGTCTTCCATCACATCGTGGAGCAGTGCTGCCTGGATAGTGGTGGTATCGAGCCGCATATCGGCGAGCCGGAGCGCGGTGGCTATCGGGTGCTCGATGAAAGGTTCACCGGATTCCCGAAGTTGGCCCTGGTGCGATTCGATCGCAAAGTTCAGCGCAGTTTCGACTGCATCGGCCCGGTCCGCAGGCAGGTATGCGCCAATCGATTTGAGGAGCGCATCGGACGAACTGCTCTTTTGGCTGGTAGTCATAGTCGATCTGCGTGCCGCTAAGTTGCCATGCGTTGCGACGACTCCGTTGAGCAGGATGCAACTTAGTGCTTAATTCATTCTAAGCCTTAGGCGATTATTGGTGTGTTAGCGGAATATACGCGATATGCGGTGTCAGTTATCGGCACCGTAGAGGCGTGCAATCTCATCTCGATCGAATCTGGGTAGCGGTCCGGCGATTCCGCCCACAATTCGCTGCAGGCGCATGCTTTGGTTTTCCCCGTTGCCGGGGCCAGTGCCTGAACCGGGGGCGAACTCGGTAACGGTGCCGATGGCGGTCGCGGAGATCCCGTCGTCCGACAGTGCTTCCAGGATGTTCTGGGTCCCCGCGGGTCGACAAGTTATGAGCAGCGCGCCCGATGAGATCAGGCCCCATGGATCGAGATCGAGAGCTTCGCAGATTCGTCGGGTCTCCGGGAGGACTTTCACCCGGTCGGCATCGACCGTAATTCCGGTGTTGGAAGCGAGGGCCATTTCTTCTACCGCACCAGCGATTCCGCCTTCGGTGGGGTCGTGCATTGCTGTTACCTGCCCGGTCGCAGTGGCAATCCTGGCGGCTGTGACGACCGATATTCCGGGCGAATCGAGTAACCCGGCAGCCTTCTCGATCTCGATTTCCGATAGGCCGGCGTCTATGAGCCGGGATTTGCTCTCCCGGGCGATGATGGCCGTTCCTTCGATTGCGATGCCCATGGTGAGGATTACATCGTCACCGGATGTCGCTCCGGATGTGCTCACTGTCTCGGATGGTGCAGCCTCGCCGAGCATTGTTCCTGCAATTATCGGGCGCGGCAGCCCGACAGTTACTTCAGTGTGCCCGCCGATCAGTGTGATGCCGAGTTCTTCTGCCGCCATGTAGAGCTGTTCGAATATTTGTTTAGCGGTCGAAGCGGGTTCGTTTTCCGGAAGCAGTAGCGTTGCCAGGAACCACTTCGGAATCCCCCCGGATGCTGCGATGTCGTTTGCATTGACCTGTATGGCGTACCAGCCGATCCGATCGGTGGCGAACGTGATGGGATCGGATTTTGCGATCAGCGTGGTACTTCCGAATGAAATGAACGCGGCATCTTCGCCAACACCAGGTCCGAGCAGGACGCGTTTATCGGGGGTACCGAGATCGTCGAGAAAGCTAGCGAGTAGGTCTGGCGGGAGCTTGCCTGCTCGAAGTCTTCGGTTGGTGAGATTGTCGGTCATTTTAGGGCATCGGATAGCGGGTCCCGATCAGGGGCCAGAGTTACGGGCTGGCGGTGGGAAGGGTCGGAATTGTTCGGCCGGCGAGATACGGGCCAATGATTTCGCCGACGATCGGTGCGCTTCCCATCATCCCTCGCCAGACAACATTGAAAGATGTGTAGTCTTCCTCGCAGATGAATTCAACTTCCTCGGTGCCGCCTGGAGTAACAAAGTCGAATCTGAATACCGTTTTGCACGCCATCGGTTCCGACAGTGTGGTCGCGAAGTCGAAAACGGCAATCAGGCGGTCGAGGTCGTCCCGGGTAATGGCGCTGTCCATTTCGAACTGATCGGTTGAAAAATTTCTGCGCATTAGCGTGACGCTCGTTGAACCATGCAGCCCCGCGGCCTGCGCAATGTTTACTTTCGGCCCGGTGAGGGGTTCGATTTCGTCGCAGCGAACGGTCACAGAATCATCGTCCTCCGTTATGAGGCGGACGTCGCTGCTCGTGTGGTATTCCCAGGTAGTCGAACCGTCGCTCAAGACATAAATAAAGCCGTTGTAGAGTGCGTTTTCCGATTCGTAAAAGAGACCGGGTTCCGGGCACCCAAGTGCTTCAGTGGGCCACTGAGCTGCTCCGACCGAGATGATTGACAGGTCGCTGGCTTCGACACCCTGCTCGAATATAAGTCGGGCCATTTCCTGCGTGCGCGAATCGGGTGGCGGTGGGGTCGGTGTTGCAGTTGGCAGGGGTGTTGGTGTCGGGGTTGGTGCGGGCGTTGAGGTGGGTTCCGGCGTTGGCGTTGGAGTTGGGGTCGGCGTGATAGTCGGGCGTGCCGTTGGTGAGGGACGCGTGGTCTGCTGTGGTACTCCGGTTGCAGTTTCTGCCGGGTTTGTAACCAGATTTTCTTCATCGTCACCGTTCGACAGGATGACCGCGATAATTACCGCGATTACGGCGATGCCGCCGACGGCGAGAATGGCAATGCGCAAGGAATTGTTCAACTAGGACTCTTTCTGAGAATATTTATTCGATTTTGGTTGGGCGCTACTCTGCCACGATGAATTCGTAGGTTGAGTCGGGCTCGGTAATCTCGACGAGTGCCCATATTTGCGACGGGATGGACGCGATCACTGCACTCTCGTCTATCACAAGGTCCTCAGCAATGGCGACCTCGATGATGACGGTTGACGCGGTTGATGTGGCTTCCGAGCTTGCTGATTGTTCGATCGGCGATACGTATGCACGTGTGGCTTCGGCGTTTGGGGGAACGACCGCCCATCCTCCTACGAGTACCTCGGAGGTCCAGTCGATCACCTCGACGGAGATCGCCGCGATTTCAGAGTTTGTCGAATTGAATTCAGCGACGTCCGCCTCAGAACGGAGTATGTACACCGTATCCATGTCCGGGTCAACTGATGCTGCGATATTTACTGTCAAAGAGTCGAGGGCAGGTTCGACTGGAACCGGCTGTAGCGTGGTTTCGCAAAGGGTACCGGTTAACCCCGTGATGTCCGTGTAGTACTCGTAGAAGATGTCCTCGTGCTGGATTAGCAATCGATAGCCGGGTACTAGATAAGGACCCGCTACATCCGGGGGCGGCGGGTAACAGCCCGGTGCGCGGTCGGTCCACGTAGCGTCCTCGAAAAGTATTTTTCTTGGATCGATTGCGCCGATACCGAGGTTGGCCGCCAGGGCCGCCGTTGCTCCTGTTTCGGCAAACTCTTGAGGATCTCCGTCCTGAAGCATGGCCGGCGTCGGCAGTGCAATTTGTAGGGTAGGAAGGGAGTCTGTGTAGAAGTCTTCACATCCTGCGCTGAATAGCCTAAGCAGGACAATGGACGAGATGACGGTGAGTCGCTTAGCGGGGTATGGCTCTTTCGTAGACTGTGCCATTTGGTGGAATTTCGCGATCAGTTGCGTTGTAAACAGGAGAATGCGTTGTGAGCGGCCACGAGTCGACTCCACTCACATGATCAACAATCAGATTGTAGGTGTTCAAGTGTTACCCGCGCCTTATTTTTGAACGCCGAGTTTCTTGTATATCGCGGCGAGATTGAATCGCTCCCAGCGGACGCGATATATACGTAATTACGTCGCGGTGATCTCCATACGAACAAAAATATTCGTATGAACAAACAGAGAATTTACTGGGTATGGACACGAACACACTGATCGGGGAATACTCCTCATAATAATTTCATACATGTTGATTGCGGATGGCAGATAATTGTGTATTCTTGTGGTCAGGATTTCTATATACGAATACTTCAGGACGCACTGGCGAACGGCAAATTGGCTTCGTCGGCTCCTTACGGTTTGAACTGGGAGATTTATCGAATGTGGAACCGCGTCGCCAGTTTGTGGCGCGCATCGGTTGTAACTGCGGCTGTTTGCTTGCCGGTCATCGCCGGAGTTGCGTGCGGGGCAGGTGCGGATAAGCCTGGGCCCCTCGTGATCTACTCTGGTCGGAGCGAATCGTTGATCGGCCCGCTGATCGCAGACTTCGAAGAGCTGACGGGAGCCGAAGTAAGAGTGAATTATGGTTCGACGGGTCCCCTGGCGGCTACGCTCCTGGAGGAGGGTAAAAACACTCCGGCTGACGTTTTTTTTGCGCAGGATCCGGGCGGTCTTGGCGCAATCGACACGATGCTGTCGGAACTACCCTCGGATGTGCTGAGTGCCGTGCCAGAATGGGCTAAAGACCCTGAGGGCAGGTGGATTGGTACGTCCGGCCGGGCCCGCGTGATTGTTTACAACACAGATGTGCTTTCGGAGGCGGAGCTTCCCGATTCGATAGAGGATTTCGCAAAACCCGAATGGAAGGGGCGAATCGGGTGGCCTCCAACCAACAGCTCTCTGCTCGCGATGATCACGGCAATGCGGCAGGAGTGGGGTGAGGACCGCACTCGCGACTGGCTGAAAGGGATTATTGCGAACGAGCCGAAGACCTATGCCAAGAACACCCCAACCGTGGCGGCAGTAGCGGCCGGCGAGATTGATGTGGGTTTCGTGAACCATTACTACCTGCACCGGTTTATTGCAGAAGAGGGTGAGTCGTTCGCCGCTCGAAACTACTACACCCGGGCGGCCGATCCCGGTTCCGTGGTGCTGGTTGCCGGTGTTGGCATTTTGGAGGGATCGGATAACAAGGAACTTGCAATTCAGTTCATCAAGTTCCTGTTGAGTGTTTCGGGCCAGCAATTCTTCGCTTCACAGACATATGAGTTCCCGCTGAACGACCAGGTGCAGCCGAACGATTTACTGCCAGCGCTTGAGGACGTTACCAAGCCCAGTATCGATCTGGGAGACCTGACAGATCTCGCGGGAACACAGGCCTTGATGAGGGAGGTTGGTGCCCTGCCGTAGGGGTTGGCGCAGTTGTGATCTGCATGGCGAATGACTATTCAAAGGGTTGATTCACATAGACTGGAGGAGTTTGGGCTGATATTGCCTGTAACCGGGGCGGTATTGGTATGACCTTCTCTGGCGTCATTTCAACGGGGTGGGTGTCGCACGACGGAAAGCGGCCCCCGGCGTTCCTCGTCGCCTCAGCGGTTGCCGTGGCCCTTGCGGCGTTGATCCCGGTCGTCTACCTGATCGTCCGTTCTGTGGGTTCGGGTTCAGAGTGGGCCGACATCATCTGGCGTGTCAGCACCGCCGCGGTATTCGGTCGGACTTTTTTGCTGATCGCAGCCGTGACGGCGATTTCGATTACGGTTGCTGTGCCGGTTGCCTGGCTTACCGTTCGAGCGGACATTCCTTTACGCCGGGTGCTTTCCGTCGCTTCGGTGCTACCGCTGGTGTTGCCCAGTTTCGTTATGGCCACGACGGTTATCGAGATGTACTCGCCGCGTGGTGTGCTCCAGGGCTGGTTGTCAATATTTGGAGTTGAACGGCTTCCCGATATCTACGGACTCGGTGGCGCAACCCTCGTGCTGGTACTGATGACCTACCCCTACGTTTTGCTGACGGTACGTGGAGCGTTGCGCAGGATGGACCCCGGGCTTGAGGAGGCTGCCCGCGCGATGGGTTACGGACCGATCCACACGTTCAGGGCTGTCACGCTGCCGATGTTGCGACCGGCCATCGCCGCCGGGTCGTTACTGGTGGGGCTTTATACGCTGAGCGATTTCGGCGGGGTGACTTTGCTTCGGTACCAGACATTTACTTCGACGATCATGATTCAGTATGAGACGTCGATAGACAGGACGCTGGCGGCGGTCCTGTCGCTGGTGCTGGTTGTTATCGCCGTTGTACTGCTTGTGGGTGAGGGCTTTACGAGGGGGCGAGGTGCGTATCACCGGAGCACCGTCGGTGCAGTTCGGCCGGCCAGAAGGGCCGATCTCGGGCGGTGGCGGTGGGGCGGAGTCGCCGTTGTCGGATTACCGGTACTGATCGGGCTTGTGATTCCAATCGGCGTGCTCGTCTACTGGCTCGCCAGGGGGCTCGTCAACGATCAGCAGCTCCTGCCCCTGTTGATCCCGGCAAGAAATTCGCTTTACATTTCTCTGCTTGCTGCGGTGTTGACGCTCGGTGCCGCGCTCCCCGTTGCGATCCTGGCAGTGCGGTTCCGCAGTGGATTGAGCCGGTTCATCGAGAGGTCGACCTACATCGGATTCGGACTGCCGGGCGTGGTTGTCGCTCTTTCACTAGTGTTCTTTGGAATCAATGTTGCACGTCCGCTCTACCAGTCGGTATGGCTGCTGGTGTTTGCCTACGGAGTGCTTTTCCTACCAGCGGGTATTGGCGCGCTGCGGAGCTCGCTATTACAGGTGAATCCCAGAATCGAGGAAGCGGCCCAGGGTCTTGGGCGTTCTCAATGGCGAGTGATTTCCTCGGTCACGATCCCGCTCGTGATGCCGGGTGCATTTGCCGGTGGGGCGATGGTGTTTTTACTGACGATGAAAGAGCTTCCCGCCACCCTGATCCTCTCTCCAATCGGATACCGGACGCTTTCGACTTCGATCTGGTCTGCCGCATCCGAGGCCTATTTTGGCAAGACCGCTGCGGCCGCCTTGCTGCTGGTGCTGGTGGCGGGGGTTCCTACGGCGTACCTGACCCTGCGGGGTTACGGCCCGCGCGCCGAGGTTGCGACGCGAACGTCGCCCCCATCGGCACCGCCTGGGTTGGTTGGGGCAGGCCATTGAAATTGCCGTGGCGGAATAAACCACTCGTGGTAACGACTTCGATACCCGGGGACGATGAGTATGAAGGGCCGTTGTCGGCCGGATCTCCAACCGCGGCCGCGGCAAAGACAGCTCCGGAAGCGGGGACACCGGACGCGGGTCCGACCTCTCAAGTTTCGAGTTCACCGGAAACGGGCGTTATCCATCTCGAGGCAGTCGCCTGTAGCTACCCGGGATCCGACCGACCGGCAATCAGGGGGTTCGACCTGCTGGTGCAGCCGGGAGAATTTGTAAGTATTTTGGGGCGCAGCGGTGCCGGAAAAACCACTGCGCTGCGGGTTATCGCGGGTTTTGAACAAGTATCCGCGGGTTACGTACGTGTCGGCGGTCAACTGGTGGGTTCGTCTTTCATCCATGTCCCGCCCGATCAGCGCAGGGTCGGACTGGTATTTCAGGACTACGCTTTGTTCCCACACCTGACAGTAGCCAAGAACGTGGAGTTTGGTCTGAAGGATTTGCCCGCTGGTGAAAAAAAGGCCCGCATCGACCCGGTGCTTGAGATGGTAGGCATGGGAGGGTACGAGTCGCGTTACGTTCACGAGTTGTCGGGTGGTCAACAGCAGCGTGTGGCGATCGCCCGGGCGCTTGCACCCGACCCGGTGGCTCTACTATTGGACGAGCCGTTCAGCAACCTCGATCGGCAGCTCAGGGCAGACTTACGACGGGATATCAAACGGATCGTAACGGAATCGGGTGCGACCACGCTGCTGGTGACACATGATCGCGAGGAAGCGCTTGCGACATCGGACCGTATCGCGGTGATGGGTGACTACTACATCGAGCAGATTGGTACACCGGAAGAGGTTTATCAGAATCCGGTATCGGCGTCTGTTGCCCGGTTGATAGGGCCATGTGAGCTTATTCAGGGCACCTACCAGGGAGGCCGGGTAGAGACCGCTGCTGGTGTGTTCCCCGCACGTTTATCGAATCTCGCCGAGTCGACCGGTGGCCCAGGCCAGAGTAAAAATGCGCTCGCACTGATGCGGGCATCTGAACTGGAGATCGAAGTTGTGGACGCTGTCGATGCGACAAGTGCGATCGTCGCTTCAAAAGAATTCCAGGGCGAGTTTACCGAGTACAGCGTCCGCCTTGATTCAGGCGTTTTGATTCGAGTGAGAAGACGTGCGGCAAACGATATCGCCGACGGGCAGCGGGTAAAGGTACAGGCCCGGCCCGGTTCCGAAGTGATCGTGTTTGGGATTTAGGTACGGTCGGCCGCCAGTAAATTCCTGCTGTCGTCTCGAGATCAAATCCAGACCCCACGGGCGGTGCATTCTCAGTCGGCAAACCTCTTGATAACCAGCGCGGCGTTCTGCCCGCCGAAACCAAAACTGTTGGACATGACTACGTCGAGATCTGCTTCCCGGGCGACATTCGGAACGTAATCAAGGTCGCAATCCGGGTCTGCCTCTTCCTGGTTGATCGTTGGGTGCATGATCCTATCGTTGATGCTGTTGATGCAAACGATGGCTTCTAGCGCACCTGAAGCGCCCAGAGAGTGTCCGACCATCGACTTGGTCGAGTTTATCGGGATGTTGTAGGCCTTCTCGCCGAAGACGCGTTTGATCGCGATCGTTTCCGACTTGTCATTGATGGGTGTCGAGGTGCCGTGTGCATTGATGTAGTCGATCTCGTCGAGGCTGACCCCGGCGCTGTCGAGCGCCCGTTGCATCGCTTTAGCGGCACCGATACCTTCCGGATGCGGTTGCACCAGGTGATAGGCGTCAGCTGAAACGCCCCAGCCGCCGATTTCGGCGTAGATCTGCGCTCCCCTGGCCGTCGCGTGCTGGAGACTTTCCATTATGAGAATGCCGCTGCCCTCGGAGGGTGCAAAACCGTCGCGGCCTGAGTCGAATGGGCGGCTTGCCTTCACTGGATCACCGGTCCATGTGGTGAGGGCTCGCATCGTGCTAAACCCGCCCATTCCGATTTCACAAATACCGGCTTCGGTTCCCCCCGTCACGATCACATCTGCACCACCGCGGCGAATTATTTCAGAGGCTTCACCGATGGCCTGGGTACTGGCAGCGCAGGCGGTTACACAGGTATTGGTGTAGCCGGTCAGGTTGAACGTGTGCGAGATGTTGGCGGCGGCCATGTTTACCAGCATCATCGGGATGTAATAGGGGCTCATGCGGTTTACGCCCCGGGTCACGCGTATTTCGGCCTGCTGGTCGGTTTCAGGCAACCCGCCGGAGCCGCTCCCGATCAGAACTCCGATGCGGTCGAGGTCTTCGTTCTCGAGATCCAACCCCGAATCTTTAACCGCCTGGTGCGCAGCGGCAACGGCGAATTGCGAGAAGCGGGCCATTCTGCGGGATTCTTTGCGGTCCATATACTCCGCGGTATCGAAGTCGCGCACCTCTCCTGAAACCCTGCACGGGAAGCCGCCGGGGCTGACCAGGCTGATTTCCCGGATGCCCGATTTCCCGTTTTTCAGACCGGTCCAGAACTCGTCGACCGAGTTTCCGAGGCACGTGATTGCGCCCATGCCCGTGATTACCACTCGATTTTCGTTGTTGTTTGTCATCTATCAGTTTTAATTCAGGACTAATTCTGCTGTGCTGCCGGACTTAAAGAGCGCCGGGACGGGAGTTTGATATCGGGGTACAACTCGGGTTCAATGCCGTGCTCGATTTCGATTATCTCTGCCGCCACAAACAGCGAACCTGTTGCAAGAATCACATCACCATCCCCTGCCAGTACGCGAGCATGATTGAGGGCCAATTGCGTGCTGGTGGTTGTGGAACTGACAGTAATTTTACATTCACTTAGCGCCTTTGCCAGTTCAGTTCCCCTAAGACTTTTTGGATGTCTTGATTCAGTGACGACGATTCTGGGTTTTAGCGGTGCCAGTTCGCGCGCCACCGCTGACGGGTCGTGGCCACGCACTGTGCCGAGTATTAAGACAACGCCGCCGCGGTCGGGGAACAGTTGTTCAACGGTTTTACGGAAGGCTTTAGCAGATGCCCCGTTGTGGGCCCCGTCGACGAATACGGGGTTTGGATGTCGGTTCACCAGCTGGTTCCGGGCGGGCCACTTTACCGCGGATATGCCTTCGCCAATCGCACCCAAATCAATTGGCATACCGCTGTTTATCAGTTGTCGAAGTACTGCGACCGCGGTGCGAGTGTTGTCTATTTGGTGAGTGCCGAGCAGGTGGAGCCGGGTATCGAGCGACCGTCCATCGACGCCCAACTCGAGCTCGACGCCATCCATTCCGTGGTCCGTGGAATTCAGGATTGGCACGGCGTTGTGACTTTCGATTAGTTCGCTGTTGTTAGCGCTCGCAGTAGCCCGTATCACAGTGTCGGCATCCGGCACTTGAGGCGATGAGACTACTGGGATTCCCCGCTTGATGATTCCGGCTTTTTCACCTGCAATTTTCCCGATTGTGTCGCCCAGCACGGCTACGTGATCGAGACTGATTGGAGTGATTACGGAAACGACGGGCGTAACGATGTTGGTCGAATCGAGCCTGCCACCCAGGCCGACTTCGATCACGTTGATATCTGTTCCCTGTTCAGTGAAATGATGGAGCGCCATCGCCGTTTCGAGTTCAAATACCGATACCACTCCGATATCGCCATCGGCGGTTACCCGCTCAACGGCGGGCCAGAGCGTTTCAACGATTCGCGCAAATTCGCCTTCGCTAATCGATTCTCCATTAATGCGGATGCGCTCTGTAATTCGGTGTATCGATGGAGAACTGAACAGGCCAGTCTTGTACCCGCTGGCGGCAAGTGGCCAGGCGATCAATGCAGATGTGCTGCCTTTGCCCTTACTTCCCGCGACGTGGACGTATTTCTGTCCAATGTGGGGGTTTCCGATATACCCGAGCAGGCGTTCGATCCTTTTGAGGTGAAAATCGGGTGGATCACCGGCGCGCGATTTCCTCTCGAAATCGGCGAGCGAAAGTAGCTGAGATATTGCGTCCCGGTAGGAGAGTTTCATCTGGGCAGTATCTTGGTCCGGCCTGCTGTTCGGGGCATCCCGCAGGTCCGTCGTTGGATTATCACCGTCAACCGGTTGCGGTGTCACCATCAAACGGCCCGCTTATGGAACGCGACTGACTTGGGTAGTGCGGCAATGTGAATTGCGTTGCTAGTATTGTCGGTCTGTTCTCGGGTTGCCCGTCGATGCGGCAAGATGCATCCGGCTGGCATCGTGCACACGACCTAGATAAAGGCTCGGAAATTACGTGAAATATCGTGACGATATAGATAGCGCACTCCGTGTTTCAGGCAGGAGGGCCGACTACTGCGAAATTAGGTTTGAAGAGACCGATAACACACGACTGACCTATCGAGGCAAGTCTCTCGACACGATTGCGCAAACCAGCGGTCTCGGCGGAAACGTGCGGGCCGTCCGTAACGGCGGGTGGGGGTTCGCGAGCTTCAACAGCCTTGATGATCTCGACTCAAAAGTAGCCGAAGCGGTTGCCCAGGCGGCAGCGGTTGGCGGGGCGAAGACAGAACTTGGCGAGGTGGAGCCGAACGTCGATGTTGTTCCGGCACACATAGTGAACGACCCGGCCGAAATTTCTCTTGACGAAAAGAAACGGCTGATGGACCACTACAACGACCTCGTGTGGTCGGTCGATGGAATCAACAGCGCCGATATCGTTTACGGCGATACTTCCCGCAAGACTTTTTTTGGCAACACCGACGGTTCGTATATCGAGCAACAGCAGGTGCATGTTATTTCGCGCATTTCTGCGCAGGCCCGTGACGGTTCAGACGTGCAGCAGGCAGGATTCAGTCTCGGCTCACAGGGCGATTATGACGTTGTACGCGATCTCGATGACGACGTAGTTGACGCGGCGAAGCGTGCCGTAGGCCTGCTAACAGCGAAATCGATTGACGGCAGCGAACGAACGGTGATCCTCGATCCGGTACTGGCAGGTGTATTTGTTCACGAGGCATTTGGGCACCTGTCTGAAGGTGACAACGTCTACGAGAATGAGAAACTCCGCGAGATCATGTATATGGGCCGCAAGTTTGGTGGCAAACACCTGAATTTCACCGATAGCGCTGCGATTCCCGGTTTACGGGGGAGTTTCAAATACGACGAAGAGGGTACACCCGCGACGCGGACTGCACTGGTTCGCGAGGGGGAGCTTGTCGGACGGCTTCATTCACGCGAGACCGCGGCAAAGATGGGGGAGAAGCCAACGGGCAACGCCCGTGCAATTGGATACAACTTCCCACCGATCGTCCGTATGACGAATACGATCATTGAGGCTGGAGAGGCGACACTCGAAGACCTGCTGGAAGGCGTGGACGATGGTGTTTACGTCCGCAACTGGTACGGCGGGATGACCCAGCACGAGATGTTTACGTTTTCGTCGGGCGAGGCATACATGATCCGCAACGGAGAAATACAGGAAGCTATTCGGCCGGTAATGCTGACAGGGAACCTTTTCGAGACGCTCAAGAACCTGGACGGTGTGGGCAACGATCTCGGGATGAACCAGGGTGGCGGTTGCGGCAAGGGTGGTCAGATGCCGCTACCGGTGTCGAACGGAAGTCCGCACATTCGCATTCAAAAATGCCTTATTTCAGGAGCGTGAACGGGCGAATGGTCGACATTGTCAAGCAGTTATTTCTAGAGGAAATCGATTGAGCGAATCGTTGCTGGATGCTGCTTCGGCGAAATTCGACCAGGCCGAGGTTTACCGCGTTGAATCGGAGAGCCACCCGGTTTCGTTCGAGGCGAACCGGCTGAAGGAGATAATGCGGCGTGATACTTCTGGCGTTGCGCTGCGGGTGATCGACCAGGGACACATCGGGTTTTCATCTACGACCGATGCGGACCGCGAAGGTGAACTGGTGGACCGGGCAGGATCGGTAGCCCCGTTTGGATCGGAGGCGTCGTTCGATTTTCCCGCTCCCTCGGAGTATCCGGATGTTGATACGTTCGACCCCGCCATCCCGCAGGTTTCGCAGCAGTCGATGATCGACACCGGACAGGGCCTGATCGAGCGGTTGCTGGACGAATGGCCCGAGTTGCTGTGCGATGCCAGCGTCGGGTGGTCTACCGGCCGTGGGCGGATCATGAATTCAGCCGGGGTCGACGCCGAGTATGAGCAGACCAGTTACTACTGCTATATCGGAGCGCAGTTGATTCGCGGCACCGACATGCTGAATGTCTGGGCCGGGTACGGGTCCAGCAGGCTGTTCGGTGAAAGCGATTTGGACCGCCTTCTTCAGACGGTCCGGAGATCGCTTCGGTGGGCCACGAACATGGCGCAGCCAACCTCGAACACCGGTGATCTGCCCGTGATATTCACCCCGCGCGGCGTCAGCGCAACTCTGCTTCACCCGCTGGTTTCGGGGTTCAACGGCAAGAACGTGGCCAACGGTTCCTCGCCACTTGCCGACCGATGGGGTGAGCGGATAGTCGACGAACGGATATCCATTTTCGACGATCCGCTTATACCCGGTGCAAGTGGCAGCCGCCCGTTCGATGACGAGGGCGTGGCGAGCCGCAAGCACGCTCTGATCGATCGCGGTGTTGCGGGTGCGCCTCTACTGGATTTGCAAACGGCGGGTCAGCTCGGAAAGACTTCGACGGGTGCAGCAGGTCGTGGGCTGGCGAGTTCACCTTCGCCTGGTACATCGGTGATCGATATTGCTGCGGGCAATACTGACTTTGACGAGATGATCGCCGGTGTGAAGGACGGACTGGTAGTCGAGGCTCTGCTCGGCGCTGGTCAGGGCAACGAACTCGGCGGAGATTTTCGTGCCAACGTATCGCTTGGATACAGGGTTGCGAACGGTGAAATCGTTGGCCGGGTGAAAGATACGATGATCTCGGGCAATGTCTACAAAGTACTTTCGCAGGTAGAGCAGGTGTCCGATTCGGCGGAATGGGTGTTCGGATCGATGCGGTCCCCGGCTCTAAAATGCCTCAGAGTTGAAGTGGCGGCGAAAGACGAATAGGGTCGAATATCGGCCGGGATTCACAGACGGAGCGCAGTAATGGGACTGGATGAGTTTCTCAACGCTCTCCCTGAAGACGATGATGCCCCGCTGAACTACGCGTCGTTACCCGGGCTTTCGGGATTGACGAATCCCGAGGCCGAAGAGTTTGGCCAGCTGTGGTTGGAATGGTCGGACGAGCGCGTGCTTGAACTTGTCAAACGCCTGGTGACGCTGTGTGAAGAACAGCCTGATGTTGAGTTCGAGTCGATCTACAAGCAGGGATTGATCCACGCGAGTGCCCAGGTGCGATTGAGCTCCCTCAGCGGATTGGACACGAGCGACGACAGATCGCTGATAAGACCGTTTTGCCAGATGATGAGGGGTGATTCATCACCCGTGGTCCGCGCAGCCGCTGCGGAGTCGCTCGCCTTCCTGTCGTCGTTGGCACAGGCAGGCAAGCTCGCACCAAGAGATGAGAAATCAATCTCTGACGAGTTGTTCGGGGTCCTCGAAAACGACGACGAACTGGATGCCGTGAAACTCAAAGCGCTGGAAGCGGTATCGGTATTCGGTGGCGACCGCCTCGCACCTTATGTCGAGGTGGCCTGGTCGTCGGGGGATGTATCAGCCCGACAGAGCAGCATCTACGCGATGGGCCGCACTTCAGATCCCAAATGGGCGGACCGGGTTGTTGAGGACCTGGAACACGACCTGGTTTCGGTCCGGTACGAGGCGACGATGGCGATCGGTGAGTTGGGAGGCGAACCTCATCTGCGTGCGCTCGAGGGGCCGTTAGACGATGAGGACCTTACCGTTCAGCTGGCCGCGATTTCGGCGGTTGAGCGTATCGGCGGAGATGTCGCGAAAAATATGCTGGAGTTGCGACTCATCAGCTCTGAACCGCGGGTTGTAGAACTGGTCCGGCAGGCACTTGAGACGATGAAAGAGGAAGAGGACCTCGACGAGGTCGTGACCCAGGAGATGGCCCGGGCGATGTTCGGGGCTGGCGATACGCTACCGGGTATTGACACGGAAGGGTATGAGCCCGCTGAGATCGAGGGCTGGGCGAACCTCCCCGATCCGAGCGAGGTCGACGATTTCGGAACCGGTATTACTGAAGAAGCCGAAGAGCTTGGGCTGGACCGCGGCGACCCGTTCGATATCGACCTTCCGCCGGAAGATCCGTGGGACCACGAGGAGAACATTTAGTTCGCTCTTTGGGTTTGCTGTCCTTGTTTTGATGCGGTTCGGTCGGGTTGAGGCTAGTTGTTCCACAGCCCGAAATTAGAAACAACGAACGGGGTTTCGAACTGTCCGCTTATTTTTTCGAATCGTTCAGTAGGCACTGCTAGCGACGTTTCCTGATCGGACATCACCTCGACATCGAGTGTTCAGTTCACGACGAGCGCAGTTGTCTTTACGGTGGCATCCTCGGTTCGTAGGGCGAATCCCTGTGCCAGTGCGCTTCCAGGATAGTTGGTGCCCAGGCACAGCGTCCCGGCCTCGCCCCACAGGCCCTTGAAGCTGACGGCCCTGGCGCCATTGACGTAAAGCGTCGTAATGCCGTTCCAGGTATCAATTCTGAAGTCGTTCTTAGAATTCTGGGTGTCGTCGACGGAAAATACGTACGGAGTGATGTCGGTGACTGAATCTGCGTTTACAAAGCCGATACTGGAGTCCGATCTGATGAACACAGACTCAGTTCCAGAGTCGGTCGCCAGGTCAAGGCCCCAGGACCAGATCCCCCGGTCACTGCCATGGGCTGAATACACGGATGCAGTCAGCGTGAAATCAGCGACTACCTCGCCCAGTTGGACTGAAATGGGAGATTCACCTTCCATGACGACATCGACGGGCGGAACGAGCATCATCTGGACGTCGAGGATCGGAGCAGTTGTTATGGGAACAACGGGTGTTGACGTGGGCAGCGGGGTCCTGGTCGGAGATGGAGTGGGTTCCGGTGTAATGGATGGTGCCGTACTGGATATTGGCGTGGGAATCGCAGAAGGAGCGTGCTCGACGGTGGGACTGGGTGTCGGGAATGGAGTGGGATCGGGAGATGGCGATGGTGCGAGGATAATCACCGGCTCCGAAAGTGGCGCATCCAGTAGCGAGAAATCGTTGGAGGTGTTCGTATTGCCGCTGGGAAGTTCAATTTTGGCGGAAATTTCTGGAGCATCGCCGTCAGCAGCCGGGAATGCCCCGGACGTGCCCGCGGGCGCAGAACGGGTCTGGACGGGGAGTGCCGTTGGTTCAACGGTTTCGACTGGCAGTAGAGTCGACTGCGTTGCGGCCAATTCGGTTGGCAGTTCGACCCGCATGGCCTCGGTTGCGACCACGATGGTTTCGTCTTGACCTAGCGAATTTATGACCTGAGACAGGGACGAAATGCACAGTTCTTCTCGGCCGAGCGTCTGGGCTTCCAGGTAAGCAAGATCGGCACCACGGGACCCGGCCTCAAGCAGCGTTTCGTGAAGTTGGTCGCATGCGGTAGACCTCGTCAGCGGTACTGTTTGTGCGCATGCCGTGATCAGAGCCGACGTGATCAGACACGTCAATATCAGCCTGTTCATCCCGCTCCTGGCTTGACCGCCCGTTCGGCTGTCGAGCCGAGGTCAATTCAACTGGGTATGAACTACGATAATCCCGGTTTCTTGCACCTGTTCCGACGCAGATGGAATCACCCTGGTACCTTCGGGACGGCTTTACCGGCGGGGAGATTTCGTGAGTTGAACTACTGTCAGATTCTGCGGGCTTCACGGAACGCCAGCTGGGCGGCACCGAGCAGGCTCACATCATCGCCGAGCCGGGTGGCTGTCAGCGGGGTGGTGTCTCCATAACCGGGGAGTGCCTTCTCGACCACGGTTTTTTGTAATTTCTCCCAATGGCGTTGCAGCCCCTGGACGACGCCCCCGCCGATAACGAGCGCTTCCGGATTGAAGACGTTTATCAGGGCGGCCAGCCCGATGCTGACGTTGTCGATGGTCAGATCGACCACTTGTTGGGCCACCGGGTCGCCGGAATCTGCGGCATCGAACACCATGCGCGAGGTGATATTTGCCGGATCGCCACCGCAAAGTTCGGCCAGTGGTCCCTTACCTGTGAACATGTCCCTGGCAATGCGGGCGATGGCGGGACCGGACGCATTGCCCTCGAAACAACCGTCGCAGCCGACATTGCAGCCGTAGGCTCCTGTGCGTATCGGCAGGTGACCGACTTCGCCAGCGCCGCCCGATGCCCCGGTGACCATTTCGCTATTGGCAATGATGCCGCCGCCGACCCCCGTGCTTATCGTTACGTAGATCAGATTCTCGGCCCCGACGTGGTCACCAAAACGAGTTTCGGCGAGTGCGGCCAGGGTGGCATCGTGTCCGACCCAAACAGGAACACCCATGGATTCGGAAAGCGAGGGCTTCATCGTTTTGCCGTTCCAACCGGGCAGGTTCGGCGGGTGGTTGTAGGTCCCGGTTGCAGGCCGTATCGGACCCGCGGTCGAAACGCCCACGCCGGCGATCACGGCTCCGCTCGGTGCGGTTGCACGGGCGGCTTTCAGTAACCGTGCCAGGCGTTCGCTCGCGTCGTCGATGCCCCGCTCGGGCAGCGTGTCGATCGACCCGCGCCCGGTTATTCGGCCTTCGGAATCGACCAGGGCAGCGCGTATGTTGGTGCCGCCGATATCGCCAGCAAGTGCGTACTGGTTTTTAGAAGTTGCCACGTTCGAAATGGTAGCACTGGAGGGTCGGGGGATTGCACGATTACAGGCTTGTTGTAACTGTGGCTCGCGTCCATGATTAAAAAATGCCTGAGATTGAACACAATATTGATCTATCGTCGATACCGCACCGGCCAGGTCAATCGATTGACCTTGAAGCCAAGCGCCAACGTGCCTGGGCGCGCCTTTCCGATGAAGAAAAAGAGTGGGTGCTGACGGCCTGGGACCTGACAGGAATGATTCCTTCAGCCCCTGCGTTTCGTGAGATGCCCGATGCCGCAAATCGAGTGCTCTACGTGCTGGTTGGAACCGAGGAGAGCCTCACACCGGGTGAACTCAGTTACCTGATGATCGCACGCTGGTTTCGCAATATCGACCCGGCGACGGCGAGGGCGAAGATGGCCGCGCTGGTAAGGCAGGGACTGGCGCGAATTACAGGTGTCGGGCGCACGATGGCGACGGAGCCGGGGCTTGAAAAGCTTGAAGAGATGGCGAGGCCGCCGCGGCGCGGTCGGGACGATGATTCATCGTACGGACGCGATCGCGATTCAAGGGATAGTCGCGGACCTTCACGTACAACCGGCCGCGACGATCATGGGGCCCCGAGCGGACCGAGACGAAGAGACCGGTAGCCGCGGCTTTAGATCGGACTCGTGGTCAGCTCAGCCCAAGCAGTCGCTTTGTGTTGCCGCCCATGATGAGAGCAAGCTCCTGTTTCGAGAGAAAATCGCAGTATTTCACGATGAAGTCGATGTTCTGCTGGTAAGTCCAGTGGCGCATGACGATCGGCATGTCCGTTCCCCACATCAGTCGATCTGCACCGATATTTCGTACAAGGTCGCGAAGCAATGGCTGCGCCTGGGGCAACGGGTAGTCGAACTTATCGCCAAGGCCAATCGGCAGCAGGATCTGTAACGAAAGGTTGGGGTTTTCGAACGGTCGCCACAGCTCATCCGGTAGCTGGAATCCGTCCTTATCAGCAAACAGTGTCCACAGAAAACCGTGAGTCATCACCACCGGTGTTTCCGGATACTGCTCCATCCATGTTGTAAGTCGTTGTAGCTCGAGAAGGTAATGGTCAAGCAACGGCTCGCGTTTTGGCTCGTTGATACTCAGCGAGAAGAAAACTGGCACTCCGAGACTGGCGAACCGGTCCCAGAACAGGGTGAAGCCATCACTGCTCCAGTCGGGGTTTTTGCCGTACAAATGCAACTGCGACGTCAGGAATTGCAGACCCGACAGGCCCCTGTCGCGTACAGCTCCCTCCACCATGCTGGCAGCCGCGTCGGGTTCATCCTCGACCGTCCATTCAGGCACGTGAGCGAGGCCGAAAATTCGATCAGGGAATTTCTGCACGCAATCGGCGATGAAATCGTTGCCAATGCCCAGATAGGGATTGCGATGGAGCAGAGTGCCGGTGACGTTCGCATAGTCCATTTCGGCGATCAGGTTTTCCGGCGGATACCCCATATCTGTGATGGACGGCGGGAAGTACTGCTTCACGTAGTCTTCGCCATCGACGGTCCATTCGTAGCGACCGTGGGTCGTGGGCCGAAAGTTCACGTCGCGTATCGCATCGTCGTCGGGCCACCTGGAATCGTCCATCAACGTGCTGGTGCTGCCTGGCGAATGGTCGCGTATAAGCCACGGCTGCACATGATGATTCGCCATCGATTTCTGCACGTGGATGTGCTTGACCTCGGGCGTCGGGAATCCCATCAACCCTCGGACATCTGGGAAGCAATAGGCGTGACCGTCGAAGATGGTTGGATACTCTGTCATGGATTCGGACCGCTCTTTTTTGTCTGGTGCAACCCCGGAATTTTCGCTGCTACATGAACCGTCCTCGACCGGCGAGCTCGACTACGGTTTCCAGCAAACCGTTGCGAACGCAATAGTAGTAGTCGTGCTGGTTGATGGTGGTATCGGAGTGCGTTGGACGCAAGGAGATTTTATCGCCGGGCTGCAGTTCGTCGGCAGGTCCCTGCGTTTCCATTACGCAGTGCTCTTCCGACAGACTCCTGACGATTGCGCCTTCGATAGAGACTACCCCCGGTAGGCCCTGATCCGTAGAAATGGCCTTAAGTCCCGGGTCGGCGATGGTCCGCCCTGGAGCCGGTTTGCTGGTAACGGTTCCCTGGACCGTCAGTGCCGATCGGAACGGGTGGGGATGATCCCCGAACACTTCGAGATACTTGGAGTCCATGAACAGGTAACTGCCGCACTGTAATTCGGTTACCCGGTCTACCTTGCCGGTGATGTCGTAGGTACCGGTGCCGCCTGCACTTATTATCTTGACTTCGAGCCCGGCACCCTCGATATCGTCCGCTGCCGCCAAAAGATTGTTGATCGATTCCATCGCCTGTTGTTTTCGCAGGTCGAAGTCCTCGGTGTAAACGGCACTACCCTCGTAACCCATCACTCCGTCGAACCGCAGGCCGGGTGCGTTTTCCACTGTCCTTGCAAGCGCGACTGCTGCCTCGCCGGGCTTCACACCAGCGCGATTCATCCCGCATTCAACTTCCAGAATGACACCCAGTTCTATACCGAACATTTGTGCCGCCATAGACAGATCGTCTACGTTATCGTGGTTATCGACCGCAACTGTCACATGGGCTCGTGAGGCTACCCCGAACAGCCGGCGAATCTTTGTCGAGCTGACGATCTGGTTGGTAACGAGGATTTCGCGCACACCGCCCTCGGCCAGGATTTCGGCCTCGCCCACCTTTGCAGCACATACTCCGATGGCCCCGGCCTCTATCTGTTTGAGCGCCCAGAAAGGGCTCTTGCCGGTCTTCATGTGTGGGCGCATGCTTACGCCGTTCTCGCTGGCGAACGAGGCCATGGCCTTGATGTTGGCTTCGGCGATATCGAGGTCGACGATGATTGCAGGCGTGTCGATTTCCTCGACAGGCGTACCCGGTAGTGGCAGATAGTCCATTTCCTGTTTTGTTCCTTTGGTGGCTTTCGCCGAAGGTGGTTATTTGTCTTCAATCAAGACGGTAGATCGCGCGCGCGTTGCGACCAAGGATCCACTCTTTGTCCTGGCTCGTGAAAAATGGGATCAGGTCCTTCATTACGAGCAGCTCGTAATCATTTGCGTAGATCAACTTTCGCGGGCCGAAGGAATCGTACGCCCTCTCCAGGTACGGCCACATGTCCCGATACGGCAGTTTCTGGCCAGAGGGGTTATGCAGCGACGTCCTGAGGTACACGTTGGGGTGGCGATGCAGGTCCAATAGCGGTTGGAAGCCTTCCGAGTCCGGGCGTGTGATGTCGATCATGGCATAGTGGTCGACGATGATGTTCACGCCGGGATAACGGGCCGCCATGTCGTCGATCTGGTTCACCTGGTGTGGGGCAGCAAAGATGTTGAACGCAGCGGTCAGTTCCTCCGCTTTTTGCCACAGAGGATATGACACGGGGTCGTTCAGCCACTCCACATCGGGGTCGTAGATCGGGCTCAGCCGCAGGCCCGCGAGCCCGTCTTCACGCATCAGGTGCTCGAGCCTCGCCGGGTTTGCAGGATCGTCTGGAGAGTGCAGACGGTAGCCGACGAGCAGGCCCACTCCCGTGAACCGGTCCGGGTAAGCGTTTACGCAGTGTGCCGTGTAACTGTTGTCGCGACCGTAGTAGCAGACGTGGCTGATGACGGTCTGGTCGATGCCGAAGGTGGCCATGCGGGCGATCAGGTGTTCGGCAGACTCGTCGATCGTCGGCATGTTTTCCGGGCAGGTGGCGATGCCGGGGTCAAGCGGGAATCGGGGGTTGTTGACCACCCAGGCGTGTGCGGCTCCGTCGATGATTGGCGTTTGTGAGTCAGCTGTTGTGGTCATTTTTTTACAGCGTTAGCGATAGTCCTCGGCGTTGTCGAGGGGCGCGTAGCCGATGACTTTCTTGGCGTAGTCGTTGTCCCAGAACCGCCAGGTGTTGTCTGATACCCCGTAGAAGATTTCAAAGCCGAGCGGCTGTGTCAGGCACTGGCTTACGAGTTGAGCCATGTCACGATGACTGAGCCAGGTCGCAAGTGATCGCACCGATTCGACGGGGCTGTTTTGCGCGTTTACAGTGCCGATCCGCAGGCAGGCTACTTCGAGCCCGAAGTGCTCGTGGTAGTAGCGACCGGTTGCCTCGCCAAACGCCTTGCTGACACCGTAGTCGGAATCGGGTCGGATGGGAACAGTGTTGTCGATGCGCTTGAACCCACCGGGGGTAAGTTCTTCATAATCGCCGACCCTTATGCGGCTGTAGGGCTCGTCCATCTCGAAGTTTCCTACGGCGTGGTTTGAGCTGGCAAAAACCACCCTTTTTACACCATTCTGTTTGGCCGCTTCGTAAACGTTGTGGGTTGTGGAAATATTGTTCTTCAGAACGTCGGGCCACGGAGTTTCCACCGGAGCGTTTGCCGCGAGGTGAACGACCGCGTCGATTCCGGCAAAGGCGGGCGAAATTGCATCGAGGTCCGAACCATCCATGATCAGAGTAGGGACTTCGGGCGAGTTTTCGGATTTGCGGACATCCAACCCTGAAAAATCGAATGAATCGCCAAGTGAGCGAATCAGCATCGAGCCGATGAGACCTGAGGAGCCGGTTACGAGAACTTTCATGGGTAGAGCTTCTTACTTGTTGTAGGGTGCTTGCCCGGGCATTTCGATGCTGCGGATGATACCCGTCGTGCGCGCCGGATGTGCCTCAAATGCCGGTGGGGCGAGTTTTACTTTCGTTACCGGCGCAATGATCTGCACCCCCCGGGGTGCCGACGGTATTCCTGAGCGAGCTCGAGAACGCGAACCTCGCCAATGTGAGTACGCTGGAGCGGTTTCTGTGGCGCAATACGATCGTGCCTGAACTAAGGCTGATCGAGGATTTTTTGAACAGGAGCCTGGTGCCGGCTGTTGGCCTATCGCCATCTGAGTATCGATTCAGGTTCGATATTTCAGAGATCGAGGCGCTGAACGACAGCGAGGATTCTCTGGTGGCGAGGGAGGTGAGCCTTATGGCCGCGGGCGTGGTGACCCCGAACGAGGTCAGGGCAAGGCACGGCCTGGCACCTGAGCCGTGGGGGAGGAGCCGCGGGTCACTACGAAACCTGTTGCCGCGTCCGCCAACTGAACGTAACCCGTTCTTGGGATTAGGGCAATTTGAGAGTCGGTATTACTAGTATGAACGTGTGGGCTCAGCAGACTTTGTAAGAGATTTCGCGCTGATCATGGTCGCGGCCGCTGCGGCGCTGATCGTATTTCGCCTGATTCGGCAACCGCCGATTCTCGGGTATCTGCTCGCGGGTGTGCTGGTGGGTCCGTTCGCACTCCAGGGTCGTTTTGTGAAGGACACCGAGACCGTTTCGCTGGTGGCCGAGGTGGGTCTTGTCGTCCTGTTGTTTTCGATCGGCGTCGAGTTCGGTTGGGAGCGGATCCGCAGAGTAGGATTCCGCGTCGTGGTCATCGGCGCGGTCGAGATAGCGGCAATGATGACACTCGGTTACATCGTCGGCCGTGCACTTGGCTGGACTCCTACGACCTCGGTCTATCTCGGTGCAGCCATGGCATTTTCCAGTTCGGCGGTGCTGGTGCAGATCATGCGGGAGAGCGGTCAACTGATGACGCTCCGCGGCCAGTTGGTAGTGGGTGTGCTGGTCGTAGAGGATTTCGTAGCCGTGATGCTGCTCGCGGTGTTTGCCGGCTATGCGAACCAGGATTCGGGCGGGGCTGTTGACGTCTGGCCGTTGGTCATCAAGATGATCATTTTCGCGATTGGCGCCCTGGTTTTTGGCGCATTGCTGGCACCGAGGTTCATGGATCTTCTGGACTATCTGAAATCGCGCGAAACTCTGTTGATAGGAAGCATGGGCATTTGTTTCGGTGTCGGGTTGCTGGCCCACGAGATGGGACTTTCGGCCGGGGCCGGTGCATTTTTGATAGGCACGGTACTGGGCGATACCCGGCATCGGGATCAGGTTACCCGGTTGATTTCTCCTGTTCGGGATGTATTCGCAGCACTTTTCTTTGTTTCGATCGGCATGCTGGTGAATATTGCAGAAATTCCTGAATTTTTCGGAGTGGCGCTGATCGTGACGGGTGTTCTGGTGGCCGGGAAGGTGGTGGCGGCGACCATCGGTACATTCCTGACGGGTCACGATGGCGAGACGGCGATAAAAGTGGGCACCGCGATGCCACAGCCGGGAGAATTTTCGCTGGCGATCGCCAAGGCTGGCAGCGAGCATTCGGCGGTCGGAACGCAGCTGTACCCGGTGGTGACGATCAGCACACTGATGGCTTCGTTTACCTACCCGCTGGTGTTCCGGTCGTACCGGGTAATCGGCCGGATATTCGACTGGCTCATGCCGGGGCGAGTGAAGGTAAAGGCCGGTATTTTCACAACGACGATCGCATCGGCGCGAAGAGGGATGGGTCCCCGCCAGCTCGCACCGCACGGTTTTAAGCGGGAGATCAGGTCGACCGCGGTGAGTCTCGGAATCATCGGTCTGGTAGTTATGGCGGGCGTTGTGATTTCGAATGCCGGGACCCGGTTGGCGACCGACCTGGGGATTTCTGCTGAACTCATCGGCGTCGCGACGCTCGGCGTTGTCGTAACCCTGGCGGTTCCTTCAGGGCTGGTTCTCTGGAATGTAATTCGTGAGCTGGAGACGCTGTATATGCGTCGGGTCCTGGCGCGGTTTGCAGGCAATACGCGGCTCGACGTGGCTGAGGCAATTGGCACGGGGCTGGTGAGTCTGCTGCTACTAGCGTCGGGTGTCTGGCTAGTGACTCGCCTGTTGGACATCATGTCGATCGGCGATGTGACCACTCCGGTGCCGGCACTGGTGATGGTGCTTAGTGCCGCGGTCACTGCGACGCTGGCATCGAAGGTTCACTGGCAGATGGACAGGACTTTTCGCCGAACGCTACTCGGGGATGCGGAGCCGAGTGGGGTCGATGTGGGAAGTGGGCCCGAGTAACCGAGTCGAGTTTTGGAGCGTTTGACTGACGGGCGCGCGTACGGTTTCTTTAGTCAGATCGCACGTGTCCGTTCCAGCGATATGCGCTTTTGCGACGAGTCTGGTTCAGCCCGATATTCGCGCCAACTAAACCGTAGGCAGTAGATTGAGCAGGTTCTTCGCCATGACTCCGTATCCCTCGTTATCCGGATGGAGGTCATCCGGCAACAGGTGCTCGGAGTCGGAACTGAGAATGTTTAACCCGTCGATGTAATAGATGTTTTCATCACCGCTGGCCCGTAGTTTTTCGACCGCCATCACAACCTGCTCGCGCATCTGTTTCAAAGTAAACCCTACCGCATTCGAAGTATCTTCTCGGCCCGGTGAAAAGATCGGTGAGAGTAGCGCGATCGGGGTTGTCGGGTGCTTCTCTCGAACGATCTTCACGAATCCGATAATCCCGGGCCCAAATGTGCGCGGACTCAGCGATTCTCCACCGTAAATATTTATTCCCAGGCACAGCGAAATCAGGTCGGCTTCGCGATCTCGAATAACGCGGGCTATCAATGGGTCCAGATGACACTGGCCACCGAAGCCGAGGCAGGTCAGGTCGTAGCCGCGAGTGCGGGCAACGATGGCAGGCCATGTGGTCGTTGGGGAGTCGGCCCCGCTGCAATGGGTGATCGAGCTTCCGTAGGTGATCCACTTAGGACTTGCGTTCGTACTGGCCTCCGATAACTCGGCGCTCACGTCAATATTCATGCCTTTGAATCGGAACTCGCCGACTTGCGGAAGCCACAGTTCGACTGTTTTTGTTGCGGAACCGAGATCTTCGAACCTGAACGTCGTTTTGTTTTGCGTGACCGCGGATGCCACATAGCCGCCGTCGATGAGCAAATCGACTTGGCTCCGCTCTGGAAATGAATTGCAAAACCCCTCAATGGATGAAGTGTTGCTTTGAAAACGGATTCGCACTCCCGCTGGCATGGCAGCCTTTTCGACAAGTTCTTTGGCAAACAGGTTCCTTTCGACATACGGGATTCGCCAGGGCATGACCCGGTCGTCGGTCATCTCGGTCGAGATCGCGCCTGGCCAGGTAAGTCGTAAGTCACTGGCGGCGATGTGCTGGGGCATGCGGGGTCCTTTGGGATTTTGTCGGGCGAATCGTAGCAGCCTGATCGAAGCAGGCGCCGGGCGAGTTGCGCCTGAATTCCTGCGGTACCGTAAGAATGGCAGGAGATGTGGTCATATACTTTCGGTTTTCACGGTTTCGGTATAGAAAGCGAACCAGCGTGCCAGAATCACCACCAACTCATGTCTCGAACGAAATACTCGACCGGTTCAGAAAAGTCACTTCGGCGACTGCTTACAGTGCTGTTTGGAGGCTGGAGCCACCGAAAGGGCAGGAGTGGTTTGCTTCGGCGAACTACCAGCTGTGCCTGATGCGAGGTGTGAAGGCCTACACGCCGGGCAAGACGCTGGTTGGCAGGGCGCAGACGCTGCGTTTTGTGCCGGCCCGGCCCGACCTGCTGGTGCAGACGCGCAGGGGCGGCGAATCGCCGGAGTACCTGGCAATGGCGAAGTGCGGGCCGAACGACCTGCTGGTCGTCGAGGCGCACACGTTCGACGAATACGCCTGCATTCTCGGTAACATGAAAACCCGACAGTTGTGGCACAACAAGGCTCAGGGCCTTGTGACCGACGGTGCGATTCGGGATTTGCAGATGATCGCCGACGAGTATGACCTTGCTGTTTTCGCTAAAAACCGGTCTCCCGCCGGTAACCTGCCCTTTCTTGAATCGTTTGAAGAGGGTCGTCCGGCGAACGTAGGAGGAGTGCTGGTCATGCCCGGGGACGTGATCGTTGCGGACGACGACGGGGTCGTAGTGGTACCTGCCAGTCGGGCCGAAGAGGTGATCGACTGGATCGAGGAGCAGGAAGAGGCGGAGCAGTTTGTTATCGGCCTGATTGATGCTGAACAGGTTCCACCGGGTACGTATTATCCGATTTCCGGTGAAACCAAGGAGCGTTTTCGAGAATGGAAAGAGCGCGGTGGGAAGAAGTAGGTGGCGAATCGACCGCGGCCGCTCTTGATTTGTAAAACGGGCGGTAAGGCTCTGCCTCAATTCGCGATTTCGGGCACGGTCTTGCTCCTTCATCTGGAATCTATCCCAGGGAGCTCAATCCCGCCGATCTCTCT
>CAJWWK010000001.1 GCA_913048295.1 uncultured Dehalococcoidia bacterium | reverse complement strand
TTAGCTGCGTGATCGGCTGCAATTCCCAGTTGACACTGTAACAAGCGACGAGTTTCCCGCTGGCCGAGGGCCGCGCCTGTCCGGCAAGCGACCGGTACTAGGGACGCCAGACTGTGCCATCGACGATCAGTTCCTTGATGGCCGCGGTTCCTGAGCGGTTGATCGATACCCTGACCTTGACATCGTCGGCAGTTTCGATTTCTTTGCCGCGGCCTTCGGGGAGGAAATACTGTTCGATTCCATATTCGATTGTCACAGTGCCGTTTCGCACCTGGGTAGCGCGCCCTTTGATGTAGAGGTCGGCGTAGGGCGATGGTTTGTCTGCCTGAACGAACAGACGGTAGACATCGCTGTCGATGTTTGTCAGGTTGACGTACACCGTGTCGCCCTCGTTTATTTCCCCTTCCAAAAAGTATTGATTCTTCAGGGGAGCCAGCGAACCCTCTCCGATTGTGCTGATCTCGTAACGGAGCGTGACGTATTCGCCTTTGAAGAGATCACGAGGATCTACCGGAACCGTCTCCAGCACTGCGGTCCTGCCCAGGCTGAGGATCGACTCCCTGTACCCGACCAGTCCGAGCAGAAACACGATCTGAACGGCGATAACGGCTATGAATAGGCGTTTGGCGTTAGGAGTCATTGTTCGCCTCTGTCCCGTGGTCGCGCGTAATTCCGAACTGGCGCAGCAACTGGCGCCTGGCCCGTTCCATCCCGTAGCCAACTCCGAGTAGCAGCAGGCCGCCGACGACGAAGGCCAGCGAGGTGTCGAGCATGTCGACTGTGAGCTCGATATATCGGGTCGATAGGTCGATCACAAAGAAGATGATTCCCACGTTTATCAGCGCTTCGCGCCGGTTGATGATCCCCAGCACAATCGAGCCGAATATAAGCAGTACGAGCAGGAGGTTGAAGGCGGTGACGTAAAGCGCGATCGAGTTGAACGGAAGCGTGGCTGTGAACCAGCCGAAGGCAATGACGAGGGCGACGACGCCCGGTTCGGCGTACCTCCCTATGGGGTTTCCGGCGTTGTTATCCGAATTTCTGACGGCGACCACGAGTGCCGCGACCGTGACTGCGGAGAGAATTCCCGCCAGGGCCAGATACGAGCCACTGAGTGTCTGGAAATCGAGAATGGTCAGCGATCGCGTATCTTCGAACACCTCGTTGAAGGTGAGGACATAAGCCAGTCCGATGGCCAGCAGTGCCCCGCTGATGAGGTATGGGCCTGCATGTAATTTGAGGTTCGCACGGCGCAGGTGCAGCATCCCGATCGAGTACAACAGGGCGGCTGTGAGAAACAGGCTGCCCATGACCAGAAAAGCGCTTTCAGGACCGTCGACCCAGGTGGCCGCTTTCCACGAAACGCCAACAGTGAAGATGCCGACTGCCATCACAGTTACTGATGTTGATCTGGCGAGGTAGGCGAGGGGCAGAACACCCAGGAACCACAGGATCATCAAATCGGGGTTGTCGGTACCGAGGTGGTAGCTCTGGGCCACGAGGAAGACGTTCGCTCCGAACCATACGGCACCTGTAAACATGATCGCTTCGCCGACTCGCGGGTACCCGCGAACGAACTGGAGTTGGTATCCGATCCAGTAGGCAGCGGTCTGGCCCCCGATCAGCAGGAAGAGCTTTGCCATCGCGGGCATGCCCTGCCAGTTGGCTGCGACAAACGAGATAATGCCGGAGGCGATCAGGACGGCTCCGAGTGTGGAAAGCACGACGATGAGTCTGTTGAACCGGATTCCGAGTCGGAACCTGGGCGTGCCAACCGATTCGAAATCCATTATGGCCTGGGACTGTTCGTCTGTGATCAAACCGGATTGACGCCACCGTTCGACCCTGCTTTTAAGCCAGCTCTGGCGCGCGGTTGGCCGCGGGCTGATTTCAACTTCAGTATCGGAATCGGATCGTTCGACGATCTGTTCAGAATCGCTGCCTGGAGTGTGTTCCGTCATGTGTTCAAACGATACTCGGAAACCGTTACATGTTCGCTACTGATGCTGGGATTCATCTTGAGTTTCGTCGAGGGTGCGGTGGTTGGACAGTGTCCTGTTGAGGACGGCAAAGAGGACGCAGTTGTCGGTTGGAAAGCCGAATTAAGGGTTCACCTATCCGGGCTTCAGCCGACGATTGCTGCGTCGTTTGCCGATGAGAACATTGTGGGCTTTTGCGAGTGTGTTTGTGAAGGGTCAAGCGTACTAATCTGACTGGTACAGGTTCTGGGGGCAGGTCACTTGCGCCAGCGATGCTGTCAAATGTCACCATTGCATTCAAATGGGCGTCAATCCGAACCGGTGGCTGTCAATCGCGACAAGTCGGCAGTTCGGTTTTTACCTGAACTAGCCGACTTGAACGTGATTTCAGTGGTACCCCTGGCGTGAATCGAACACGCGACACGTAGTTTAGGAAACTACTGCTCTATCCACTGAGCTACAGGGGCGTGGTGACTATTCTAAGTTCAAATTAAGCAGATTTGATGATTTAGAGATGGTCTATATCGGTGATTTGTAAACACTTTGTAAAGGTCAAGTGTTTACATGCTGACGAAAATACGAACTAGGCAAGAATATCTAGGCCTATCGCTGCGAGCACTCTCCAAGCAATTGGAAGTCTCGCCCGCACTTCTCTTGACCCTCCTTGGCATTTCTGCCTCCCTTCAATTCATCCAGTATCTGATCTTTCAACTGGATACGTTTGTGTGGGTCAGGTCAAAGCGGCGAAGTTGGAAATTCAGGTGATCTCCTAAATAAATCTGGATCTTTCCTTCGCGCCTGCCGAGTGGTCGATGTAGACGCTGATGGTTTCGGTGAAGAAGTCGAATCCTTCAGTGCCCTGTTCGCGCTGGCCTGTGCCGGAAGCCCCAAGACCACCGAAGGGAAGGTGCACCTCTCCACCCAGAGTTGGGGCGTTGACGTGGACCATTCCAGTTTCGGCGGTGTTGATGTATTCGTGGGCCTGGACCAGGTCTCGTGTGTAGACCGACGACGAAAGACCGAAGTCGACATCGTTGGAAATGCGAACGGCGTCCTGCAGGTCAGATGCTCGGAACACGCTAAGCACGGGCCCGAAAATCTCTTCCCGGGCGATGCGCATACTCGTTGCCACATCGGTAAATATCGTCGGCTCGACATAGTAACCCTCGTCAAATTCGTCGCCGCGCAACTGGTGGCCACCGAACGTTAGCCGGGCACCCTCTTCAGTGCCGATTCCGATGTATTCGAGAACCGTATCGAGCTGGTTCCTGCTTGCAAGCGGTGCCACGTCCTTTGAAGAGTCCATCCCATCGCCAACTGTCAAAGCCTCTGTCTGTGCCAGCAGGGCGTCCATGAACTCGTTGTAGATTCCATCTTCGACTATCGCCCGCGAAGTTGCGGTGCAGCGTTGGCCGGTTGAGCCGAAAGCGCCCTGCACCACACCCGGAACCGCCTTGTCGAGATCGGCATCGTTCAGGATGATAGCGGCGTTTTTGCCGCCCATTTCGCACTGAACTTTTTTCAACAGTTCTGACCCGCGTGCGGTGATCGAAGTGCCGATTTCGGTTGAGCCTGTAAAGGAAATCCCGCCGACCCGTTCATCCTCCACCAGTGTGTTACCTACCGATGCGCCCGGACCGGTCACAAGATTCAAAACGCCCGCAGGAAGCCCGGCCTCTTCGAAGATTTCGACCAGTTTCACAGCGGATAGTGGTGTGGCGGAAGCCGGTTTGTAAACGATCGTGTTGCCGCAGACCAGG
Source organism: uncultured Dehalococcoidia bacterium (assembly GCA_913048295.1). Lineage (GTDB taxonomy): Bacteria > Chloroflexota > Dehalococcoidia > Lucifugimonadales > Lucifugimonadaceae > Lucifugimonas. The sequence continues at coordinate 93,314 of CAJWWK010000001.1, read as the reverse complement.
GCGGGTGCGATCTTCCATGCGGGGATCGCCAGAGGGAAGTTCCAGGGGGTGATGATCGCCACGACTCCGATGGGTCGCTTGACTGTGTAGGCGAAAGTGTCGGGTAGTTCTGACGGCGTGGTATAGCCGAACAGTCGGCGACCCTCGCCCGCGGCGTATTCGATGATGTTCATCGCGCGCTTTACTTCGCCTGTGGCATCGGCGATTGGTTTTCCTTCCTCTAGGGTTATCGCCTCGGCAAGTTCGTCGGCGCGCCGGGCCATCACATCAAGCACCCGATACAGAATCGCTCCCCGTTGTGGAGCGGATGTATTCGCCCACCCTTTAGCGGCGGCGCTGGCCGCCGCGATCGCATTCTCGGCGTCCTGTGGAAGGCTGGCCTGGAATTGACCGACCACCTGCGTGGTATGCGCGGGATTCACGATGGGATAATGCTGCCCGGAAACAGAATCGCACCACACACCGCCGATGTAGTTCTGATGTGTTCGGGAAGTCGAATGGTCGGTCATGTTTCACATCCCCTGTCGTTTTGTTTCTGCGTCGTTACAGTCTGACAGCATGAGTAACTGGGAATAAATCGCCGGGGGCGGGAGAACTTCCCGTAGGGATAGTACCCGGATAGGGCCGTTACGGGCTGGTGTGGAAGGCGTTTCGCAGATATTCTGACGGCCGCGAACGCGGCGTAAAGTTCGTTGAGAGGTCGCGCGTCTGGCGCGTGACCCTTTGCGATAGTTTTTGTGATTCGACTGGAGTATTCAAGCGTATGTCACCCAACGGTAGTTCAACCGTCACCATCCACTCGGCGAAGACGACCCCGGCGATCACCGACCGTTCGGTGCAGCTACCTGAGTATGACCGGGAGCGTCTGGAGGATATTGGCTTCCTGACATCGATGACGCTTGTTTTACTTGGTAACTATCACCAGACCGGTCATTTCGGCGGTCCGACGGCTTATGCGCCGTACACTGTTGCGTCCCACCTGGCAGGCCCTGAAAACGGCGGCCTGACATTTGATTACCGTAGGCCCAAACACCCGTTCGCGGACAGGTTCATGCTTGCCGGCGGGCACAACGTTCCGGTGATGTATGCACTGTGGATAATCATGGGCGAGGCGCTTGACCGGAAGCACACAGAGACCGGGGATGACCGATACAAGGCCGATCCGAAGACATCGATGCTTGCCATTGACGCGCTCGGATTCCGTCGCGGTGCCGGTGCACTGAAGACAATTCTTGAAGAAAACGATCTCGCGGATCACCCGTTGATGGCACAGGCCGGGATACGCGGAATTCGTGCACTGGCCGGACACTCGGAATCAACCGACCTGACCAACGATGTAAATGGTGGCCCGTCCGGCATCGGTATCGCGACGGCCGCAGGCAAGGCCGCATTCTGGGACATGATGGGTGCTGACCCTTCGTTAAAAATTATCGCAATCGAGGGAGAGTTCGCACTTACCTCGGGCCATTCCCAGGAGTTCAAGACGCAGGCCGTTGCGCAGCGCGTAGGCAAGCGGCTCCGAGTGCTCCTTTCGTACAACAACGCTGGCATTGACGATGAGCTTATCGGCAGTGTCGTGAAGGAGGATACATACAGGATCGCAGAGCAGTGGTCTGCGTACGGGTGGAACGTGATTACCCTCGACGACGCCAATGACTACGACCAGGTAGTGGCGGCGCTCAAGGCGATGGAGGACTCGGACCCAGCCGACCGCCGACCGATGATTGTTGTAGGCAAGACGGTAAAGGGATTCTGGCCCGGTGCGACGGACGGCATGCTACCGGGGGGTGTGACACAGGTCATCAGCAATGCGAGCCACGCGTACGGCATGCCGATGAACGGTGAATATTTCGTCGCCCTAGCTGAGTCGTTCGAGCAGAAGTTCGGTGTCACATTCGAGGGAATCCGCGATGGTGGGGTCACCGACACTCGAGAGAGGCTAATCCAGCTGAAGACCAATATCGATATTGCGCTTTCAGTGCTCGACAAGAACGGTCTTGGCGACTGGCTCTCAGAGCGTCTCGTGGAGATTGGCGATCAGGTCAATGACGACCTCCCGCTGCGGGTCGACCCCGACACGGACCCGTTTCTGGATGAGCGGCTGCTCGTGAAAAACCTGCCGACCGAGGCGACTACCGTTACCGCGGAGCATCCGATTACCGGTGAGAAGAAGGAAGTGAGCATCACTCTGTTCGAGCAGCCCGGCGCGATGAAAGGCACTCGCCGAGCGATTTCCGAAATTATCAAGTGGGTGAACTACGTCACGGAAAATCGGTTCGTCATCGTAGCCGCCGACCTGTTCGAATCGATAAATGTCGACAGTGGCTCGCTGTGGGGGCATTACGACCCTGTCGACAACATCGTTGGCACCCGCCTTAAAGCCGCTATCCAGGAAGCGGGCAACGCCTCGACGGCGGTTGGTTTCACGAGCCAATCGCTTTCAAAGGATCCCAACAAGCACGTTGGAGTCTGGTCGATTTCGGGTACTTACGGTGCGTTTACGCCACTGATGTACCTGCCCCTCCGCGTCTGGAGCCAGCAGAACCAGGACAGTCCTTTCAGGGTCGGCGTGGCACATATTCTCGCCGGTCACTCCGGCCCCGAGACGGCTGCTGATGCCCGGACTCACTTCGGAATCTTCTCCCCGCAAGTATGGAAACTATTCCCGAAGGGACAGGTGATCGTACTGAGCTTCTGGGATTACAACGACGTAGCCGCGGGCTACTTCGCGGCGGCCGAGATCGCGGCCCGTGACCCGAAGGTGGGCATCATTGTGATGGAAGTGGCGAGACCTGATTTCACGGTTGCCGACCGGACCAAGTTCGCAGATACAGATCCGCACGCGGCGGCAAAGGGCTTTTACGTAATACGAGACTTCGATCCTGACAAGCCGAGGCATGGCGTTGTGGTTTCGCAGGGTTCGAGTTCAACCGTGAACCTAGTCAGCACTCTGCCAAAACTCGAAGAGGCAGGGGTGAATGTGAAGGTTGTGGCGGCGATCAGCGAAGAGCTGTTCGACCGTCAGCCACAGTCTTACCGGGACAGTGTCCTTCCCGAGGCCGCGAAGTTCGACATGATGGTCGTCACCACCGGGACCCGTCGAGTCTGGCCGGTCACCGGGGTCGGGCCGCTGACCGACGAGTATTCGCTCACATCGGACTGGGACAACCAGTGGCTGACCGGCGGAACTGAAGACGATGTCATCAAGGAGGCCCATCTCGACAAGGACTCGATCTTCAATGCCGTGAAACGATTCGCCGATGAGCACGACGCCCGGATGTCCCGCCAGGCGGCTGCATTCAACGGCGCCAGCAGCTAACTGAAATGGCCGTTGGGCACGGCATGATCGGCATCGCGACCACGAACGCACTACCGACAATGGCACCGGATGGGGGCGCCGAGCGAATCCTGGGTATCGACCCGCTCGCCATTTCGGTTCCGGCAAAAAATGAATACCCGATTTCGTACGACGCCGCGTTCAGCGGAACGGCCCACGGCAAGATCAGGGTGTACGCCCAGAAAGGCCTGGAACTCGAAGAAGGCTGGGCGCTCGATGCCGACGGACACCCGACGACCGATCCACTGGCGGCGATCGACGGGTTGCTCAGGCCGATCGGCGGCTACAAGGGAGCGTCCCTCGCGCTGATTATGGGAATACTTTCGTCGATGCTTTCGGGGGCTGCATATGGCACTGAGCTCGGGAACATGGAAGTTGGCCCCGAAGCCGGAAAAGACGGCCATTTCTTCATGGCGATCAATATCGAATTCTTCGTTGACCCCGAAGAATTTACCGGCCGGGTCGACCGGGCGATTCAACAGGTACACAACACCCGCAAAGCGCCGGGAGTGGACCGAATATGGATGCCTGGCGAACGGGAATATGCGACCCGAAAAAAGAACTCGGAGAACGGGATTCCGTTAAGCCAGGAGTCGCTCGACGATCTGTTTGCAGCCGCAACAACGGCCCGAGTGAACGTGGAGCAGTTCGAGGCTGGTCTAAATGGATAGCCCGATCAAACTTGCGGTCGTCGGTGTCGGGTGGGCCGGCTCTCGCCATACCGACGCAATCACCGAGTTGCGCGCGAGCGACGATCGAATCGAAATTGCCTGTTTTGTCGATAACGACCCGGAGCACCTTGAAGAAACCGCTTCGAAATACGGCGTTCTGCAAACCTATCCCTCGCTGGGCGACGCACTCGTCGGTCCACTGATAGACGCCGTCGATATCGCCACCCCCCACGTCCTGCACGAATCGATGGCCGTCACGGCTCTCGATGCCGGGAAGCACGTCATTGTCGAAAAGCCGATGGCGATGAACGTTGATGAAGCGACCCGAATGATCGAGGCCGCCGATGCAAACGGCGTCAGGCTGTTCGTGGCTGAAAATCAAACCTACGAGCCGTACATCAAGTTTCTGCAGAAAGTCGTGGAGTCGGGCGAACCACTGGGCCAGGTGACCGCCGCAAGCGTCGCGTCGGGATTTCGACCCCGGGGCAGGTATGGCTATCCGGGTCGGCGAGCATGGCTGGCTGAACCCGAGTTTGGCGGGACGGGCTCATGGATGCTGCACGGTATCCACACCCTTGCTGGGGTGCGGGCAGTCTTTGGCGATGTGGCCCGCGTTTACGTTCAGGAGCACAAGACCCCGTCGTTCGAGCGGCGCGACCTGGAAGGCACGATGTCGGCGCTCCTGACCATGGCTTCAGGCGTGAATGTCAGCGTAGTCCAGTCACCCGAAACCCGGTTCAGGGGCAACACTGGCGGGTACCTGGTCCATGGGGAGAGGGGGTCGATACGAGCGACGGCTGATTCATATGAACTGTTTGTCGATGGCGAAGACCCGACACCGCGGAACTATCCGGAATCTGCACTTAGTTCGTACGCTCTCGAATTCAAGGTATTTACGGACTATATCGGTGGCGATGATTCGGTAGCGACCACCGGCGTTTCGGAACGCAAGACCCTGGCCGTGATCCAGGCCGGAGCGGAATCGACCGCCAGTGGAACAGCAATCGATATCACCGAGCGCTTCGGCGAGTTGTAGCGAATCGCTCTCGCCCGGGCGAAGCAGAATGCGTCGGACAACAATCCCTAGTCCGGCGAGTCCGAGTCGCTGTAGGCCAGTTTCAATCTCGCAAGAGACTCGTCTGGCAGCGTTCCGTTAACCGCCGCGACGTTCGCTTCAAGGTGGGCGATGCTCGAGGTTCCAGAGATTACCGTTGTGACCGTTTCAGGTTCCGCTGCAAACTGGTAGCCCCGGCGAATGAGTTCAGCCGGGTCGCCGTCCGAAAGCCAGTCCAACACGGAGTCACCGGCATCCTCACCCCATTCACCCATGCGCTCGCGCAACTTTTCGGGTCGGGTGAGCGTGAGCCTGACCGGTGCCATGTTCAGCACCCCGGTCGATGAACTGGCGGCGAGCGGCAGGGCGTTCTTAGCCGCCCACTGGTTCATGATGCCGTACTTGAGCATCGCAGAGTCCCAGACGTCGGGGTGACGCTCCATCGCCACCGACATGCCATCGTGACGTGCGTCTATCGTCAGCATTTCTGTAACGCCCAGGAACCGTGTTTTGCCCTGTTCCTGCAGACGCTGCATAACAGGGATGAAAATCTCGGCCATCTGGTCGTAATGATGCGGCAGCACACCGTGGACCTGGAAGATATCGACATAGTCGGTCTCCAGCCGCTCAAGGCTCTGCTCAAGCGCCCGGACCGGAACCTCGGGGTCGGTGAGGAGATTGCCGTTCACGCGGCAAGTCCACTTGGTGGCAATCAGGTACGTGTCTCGCGTGTGACCGCCCAGCGCACGGCCCAACATCGCCTCGGCTTCGCCATAGGCTTCGGCCGTATCGAACAGGTTCACACCCAGTTCAAGAGCACGGGCGATGAGCGCTGCGCGACCTGCATCGTCGAGGCCTGTTTTCTGGCCGAACTGAGAAGGGCCGCCGGTTCCGTAGCTGAGAAGCGAAACGTCCACACCGGTATCGCCAAGTTTTCTGTACTGCATTTTGAGACAAACGCTGCCGGCTAGTACTCGAGAATGGCTCGCCCCAGGATCTTGCCGCTCTGCAGATCGTCACAGGCTTCGTTGATATCGTCGAGCTTGTACCGCTTCGTCACAAGCTTATCGAGCGCGAACTTACCTTCCTTGTAAAGGCGCAGGTACATGCTGAAATCCTTATCCGGGTAGGTCGCACCCAGCGAACCCCGGTACTGGCGCTGGTGGAACATGAAATGTCCCGGCCAGATGGTCATTTCCGGGCCCGGCATTCCGATCAGAACCGCCATGCCGCCGATATTTTCGGCTCCCGATCCTCCGCTGCGTGTCACAGGGAGAATCTGCTCGTTCGTTATTCGCAGGCCGATGGCGTCGAAGGCGTAATCGACCCCGCCTCCGGTCATTTCGATGATCGCTTCGACCGGGTCCACCTTGCTGGCATTGACGGTGTGGGTCGCACCGAATTCCTTTGCGAACTCCAGCTTCGCATCGTCGAGGTCGACTGCGATGATCGGGTAGGCCTGCAAAACCGACGCCATTTGTATGGCCGACATGCCGACTCCGCCAACGCCGAACACGGCCACCGATTCTTCAGGCCGAACTTTCGCAGTGTGGGTCACGGCACCGGCACCGGTCAACACTGCACAGCCGACGATTGAAGCCAGGTCTCTGGGCGAGTCGTCATCGACCTTGACTGCGTAGCCACCCCACACGATCGCATCTTCACCCCATGTGTAGGTCGAACCAGCCAGCGGCTCTTCCTGCCATGTGGCCCCGGCAGGCGGCGCGTTCCAGCGGCCATTGATCGGTTCTCTCGGGACCCACGTCACGATCGCCGCATCGCCCTCTTTAAGGTGATCGACATTCGAACCGACCTGTGTAACGACCCCGAAACCTTCGTGCCCGAGCAGTGTGGGGGTTGCGATGTCGGGATTGCGCATCTGGTGGAGTTGCGAGTGACAAACACCGCTTGAGTACAGCTTTACAACCACATGGTCGGGCCCGGGATCGGGAATATTGATCTCGTCGACCACCAGTTCTTTGCCAAGACCAACGTGGATGGCTGCTCTGCTCTTCATTGCTGCGGGGTCCTCAATCGCTGGTTACTCCAGCGTGCGTTTCGCGTTGTTCGGCAGACATCCAAATCATGCTAAAACGCGGGCCAGAAACTGGCGAAAAATGGAATGGTCGAAACAGGGCCACTAGTCTAGCATCGCCGAAGTGGACTGCACTCTCGCCAAACACCTCGCTACACCCGCGAATGCACACCCGCCCTGGAACCGGCAAGTCGTCCGAATACGGCCCCTGCCGTAAGGCCACTACCGCCAGGGTAGTTTTCGTAAAAGAGTCCGCCCACAAGTTCACCCGCCGCGTACAGACCGGGGATCGGGTATCCCTGAGTATCGATCACGCGGGCATCGGTGTCGATCTTCAATCCGCCGAATGTGAAGGTAATCCCGCAGGTAACGGCGTACCCGGTGAAGGGCGGCTGATCCAATCTCAACGCCCAGTTTGATTTCGGTGGGTTTATCCCCACCGTGCCTTTGCCATCGAGTCGGGACGGGTCGTATTCACCCTCTACGACAGCACCGTTGTACTCCGATACCGTGCGTGAAAACTCGACTGGATCGATCCCGAGCGCCTCTGCAATCACCTCGATACTATCGCCGGTAGCGCTCATCACTTCGCGAATTTTGTACTCGTCACGCAGCCGGGCCGTCACCTGGCTGTCGAATATCTGGAACGCGATACGCCCGGGCTGGTTCAGGATTTCTTTGCCGTAGCGGGCGTAGGTAAAGTTCCGAATATCAGCGCCTTCATCGACGAAGCGAACTCCATTTCGATTAACTATCAGGCCCAGCGGGTAGGAGTGTTTCTGGAACAAATCGCCAATGCGACGGTCACCAAACGGCGGGGCTCCGGCGTCCCATGCCACCGCGTGGCAGCCGCTGTAATTGCCGAACGGCTGGGCACCTATCGACAGCGCCATGTTGATGCCGTCTCCGGTGTTGGCAGCGGTTCCCCTCACCTTCGCGTAGTCCCACGCCGCACCCAGGTACCGCACCCTCATCTCGGGATTGGCTTCAAATCCGCCGCAGGCGAGTACGACGCTGCCCGCTGAGACCGTTCGAAAACCACGCGGCGATCGTGTGACAAGACCCGCGATTGCGCCATCCTGATCGACTTTCAACTCTGAGCCCATAGTCTCGTAAGCGATCGGAATACCTTCTCGCTCACATGCCTCGAACAGCGAGTCGATCAGGCCCACACCCGCGCCGACCGTTTCACATGCGAGGCCGCCCCAGAATTTGAACTTCCCATCGACCTCGTAAGCCTGACGACCGTAAGCGAGGACATATCGGACACTCTTACTCTTCATCCATTTCACGGTTTCCGAAGCGCTGGAAACCAGCTTCTGTGCCAGACCGGGGTCTGCGAGTCCCTCTGTCACACGCATCAGGTCTGCGTAGAAATCGGATTCGGAGTAAGGGTCGATCTCAATGCGGTCTTTGTCAGAATCAGTCATCGGGCCGACGACGTTTTCCAGGTCTTCAAGTCCTGTGAAGGGAAACCTGAAAAGCCCCCCGGAAAAGTAAGAGTTGCCCCCGCGGGCATGCTCGGGAGCCTTTTCGAGGACGAGCACGCTGGCACCCTGTTCTCGTGCAGCCAAGGCCGCACAGAGCGCGGCGTTTCCACCTCCGACGACAACGACGTCGTATTCATCGCCGTCCTCAATTATTGCCTCTGAAACCAACCCGGTTCCCTTCATCTGGTAGCTGAACCGTCCCTGCGCATACTGTCGCCCGACAAACAATTTCCACCAGGCCGCCACAGGCATTGTAGCTACGGGGCGAGCAGGGACATCAGGTCTACCTCGCATGTGGCCAGGGCTGTGAAGAGGCTCAGGTCTGGAGCGCCCCCGGCCAGCAGGTTGTCAATTTCATCTTCGCCGATTTCAGTAGTCAGGCACATGATCTGTTCAGGAGTGAACATTGATTCGATTTCCGCCAGATCCGGGATCACTGCAGTCGCTTCGACCTGGACAGTCGGATCGGGGGTGGCATCCCTTGAGCTGCCTGTGTCCAGCGGCAGCTCGGCGTCTTCCAGCAGAGCGTCCAACTCGACACCGCAGACATCGAACGCTGAGAACAATGCCGCCAGGTCGCCGACCTCAGGTTCGCCGGCAGTGGGATCAACCAGCAACAGGCCTGCTTCGCCCAACTCGCCAAAGAGGCATGCGAGCTGACTGGCTGTCATTCCCGTTTCTTCGAAATCTGAATCGTCGAGCGCACCACACTCAACCAGAAGCGGGAACAGATCGGCAATCGCCGAGAAATCGATTTCGTCGGTAGCAAGGCTGCTGCCCATGCTAATGAGATCGGTCAGACCTGTCGGACCAACACCGTTCACGATGCATTCGAGCGCATCGATCCCGCCGTACTCGTCGAAACCGTAATCGGCATCGTTCAAAGAAATCGCAGCGCGTTCTTCGTCGTTCAGACAGAACACACCTTTCAGGAGACTGATAGCTGAATCCACCTCGAGTTCCTCGGCAAAAAGCCCGGCCGCGGACAGCCCGGTCGTCTGCTCCCTGATGCAACTCATCGTGGCATCGCTGAGACCTCCAGCTTCACGATCAAGCTGGCCCGCGAAAACACGTTGGACAGTCTCGTCGCTGATGCAGCCATCGATAGCGTCTGCTTCGTCCACCCAGAACGAGCCTGAGTCCACCGAAGATTCGAGCATCGCTATTACCTGTTCACGACCCCCCATTGCATCGGACACGCAAGACGCCTCCGATTCAGGAAGAGCTTCGAAAAATCCGATCGGATCTTCGGTGGGATCGATCGATATTGCCACAAGCGGAACCGGGGTCGAAGTCGGCTCGGGAGTAGGAGTTGGCGTTGGCGGAACCGGAGTTGCCGCCGGCGGTACTGGCGAAGGCGTCGCAGTCGGCGTTGCAGTTGCGCTCGTACAGGCAACAACTACTACCAGTACTGCTGCAAGCAGCGAAAAAACTACTGACTTCTGGCGAAACATTCCTGTAGACCCCCGGCCTTAGCTGGATTGTCATATTCCCGTAAAAGAACCAGCGCACGGCTAATTATCCACCATGCTGGACTTTTCCAGTCTAAGGACCAATCGCTATCACTGTATTCAGTATTTTTTGTCCTTTAGGGTAGTTGAGCCAGTGCTTGCCGGCTAAAACAGGCAAGTTCAATCGGAAATCCCGAGCAGTTCACGCCTGAACAGGCTCAAAGTGCCCATCGCGGCGCGGCGTCGATCGGGAGCACCCCTGCCTGCCGACCGCACATGGCGGGCCCGTTCCCCGTTTGGCCCGGAGACGACGATGTACGTTTCTCCCCTGCCAAGATTCTCGGTCCGCTGATCGCCTTCTTCTACCCCGTGGACTGCGATTCCGTACGTTGCTCCCGATGTTTGCCTGATTGCACGTGCCAGTGCTGCTGCCCGCTCAGCGCCATCTTCAAACGGTGGATTCTCGCCACCCGCCCGGGCGATTTTCTCCAGCGCATCGTTCGTATTTGCGATCGCACTCTCCAGGAACGCAGGGCCAGCCGCTTCCTGGATTGCTGCGGCTACTGCTCCTCCGCTGAGATCCTCGCACGTAGCAACGGTTGCCTTGCTTTCAGCCACGAGTTTACCGATTACCGACTCGATCGTTTCGTCGTCGACGCCGAAAATGTGGTCGCCCAGCAGCTCCCTTACCTCTGTGTCTACAACATCGATCAGTCCGTTCGCCTCATCAATGCTTTTGGCAAGCGCGGCAATCCGAACATCGACCTGGCCGGGGTGGGCAAGCACGCCGACCGTCGGGTTTGCCGATTCAGCGATCAGGTGTCCGATGCGATCGTCAACTGCACTCTCTCCGAGATCGGCGACTTTCAGGATCCGGTAGTGGATCATCTGGGTAAGGCCGAATTTTTCTCGCAGGTAGGGGATCACCTCGTTTTCCACAAGCCATTTCATCTCGAACGGCACCCCCGGCAGGCTGATCGTCACGCCCCGGTCGGTTTCCACGATGAATGCTGGCGCGGTGCCGTTCGGGTTGCGAACGACGATTGCGCCATCGGGTATTTGCGCCTGGCGTTCGTTGTTCTTCGTCAGGATGAATCCGCGTTTCTGGAACCTCTCCCGCAGCTCAAGCAGCGAACCGGGATCGGTCACAACCTTGCGGCCTGTGACCTTCGCAATCGCCTCGCGTGTCAGGTCGTCCTGCGTGGGGCCGATCCCGCCGCCAGTGACCACGACATCGGAACGGTCAAGCGCACGATCAAGTACTTCGACCATCCGGTCCATGTTGTCGCCCACAGTCGTTTTGTAAAACAGGTTCACACCCGCTTCGGCCAGTCGCTGCGCGATCCATGATGCATTGGTATCAACGATCTGGCCGAGCAACAGTTCCGAGCCGATAGAGACGATTTCTGCGTTCATAAATTGTTCTTGGTCCTGTCCGGTCGGGACCGGATTGAAAGTCGGGTCGACTCCCGCCTTATGACGACGGGTTCTCTACTCAAGGGCCAAAAGTAGTGCCGATACTGGCTCTGGTCAATATCTGGAGGGCAACAACCAGGGAGATGGTCACCGTAATCGTCGATTAGCAGGACTCATGCGCTTGACTTAAATAGAACATGTGTTCGATACTAGCACAAACGTTCTAATAGGCGGACGTTAGTTCTGAAGAGGTCAAGATGAACCAGACTGCAGGTGCTATTGCCACACCGGAACGGCCCTTGAGGCTGAACCCGCCAACACCGGGGCACAGGTCGCCGGAAGCTGGATTGCGAAATGATGGGTTAAACGCGGCATGGACGAGGATCGTCCAGGGTGTCACCGATCGTGCGAGCAGCGAAAGTTCAATCATCACGGTCGATCTTGCCGAGGGTGAGAGCGCCCGGGAGTTTTCGACACGGTTGAGGATGCTCTTACTGTTTATGAACCGTGAAACAGGTTCTGTTTCCGCCACGGTCTCCCCTTCTTTCCAGAACGACACTTACCCGGCGATGCTGGCCCTCGTGAACGGATTTCACCGCTCCGGGGCAGGCGAAGACTGGAGTCCGGACGGTCCTCGGGCAATACGAGTGGGTAAGGCCAGCCACCTGTTCATTAGCGTGAATATGCCGGTTGCAGGTCGGAGTCCTTCACCCGACACCATGCTCGAGATTGTTGGGGCGCACATGATCGATGCCGCCTGGTACGACCAGCGTGTGCGCCCGCGTGCGTCTTATCCCGGACTGACCACCGTGATGTTCGGGGTTCCCAAAGAACCCACGGGTCACGATGCCAACGGCTCGATCTTTGGCAAGTCGATTTTTGAACGAGAACGCGCCAGGAACCTATCGGGCAGGGCTGGCGGGGTTCACTTTTCACGGCAACTGGACTGGGCCGATACCGCGGCAGTCTGAGTTCGTATTTATCCGCTTATTGCTTTTCGACTAATTATTGGCTGTGGAGGTTTCCTGATGGTGATGACGCTGGCTCCTGAGGCATCCGGTCCTGTTGCAACCGCTCTGGCTGCGCCACCTTTGAATGCACCCGTTGGGGGGACACTCGCTCCTGTCAGGTCCGACACGCTGCCGGAAAATACCCGCTACAAAGATGATGGCTGCGATGTTTCTTCGACCTGCCTCGACTGTCCGCTGCCGCTGTGTAAGTACGACGACCCCGGCTGGTTGCAGCGAGAGAGCCGCAGGACGCGCGACGATGAAATATTCCGCTTGCGGCAGAAAGGGGTTCCTGTTGCAGAAATTTCGCAGCGGTTCGAAATAAGCACTCGAACTGTTCACCGGATCGTTCAACGTGGTGGAGCGACTCCAGTTTCTGTTGCCGAAGAGGACGAAGGCCCGCTGATTTCGCTTCGAGAACTTGCGGCCTCTTCACTGTTCAGGGCCCCGACTCCGCTGCCTCCGCTTCGGGAAAGCGCACCTGCCCGGTTCGCAATGAATTAGAGGTCTGGCAACCCGGAAGGCGAGGACATCCCTCGCAACACCGCTACACTGTTCGATATGCCCACCGGCCCGGCGCTGCCCGAACGTCCACAACTACGGCCAGTCGAAGTAAGTCGCATCTCTGACGAGGGAAGCGACTTACTTCATGTTAAAAGGCCCGCGCCGTTTCAGCGAGGAATCACTACTGGTGCCGGTTCCACTCGGGCCGTACCTCCAGAACATAGACGGCACGAACACGGTTCAGGAGATCATTGAAGCTGCGTCAAGCACCGGCGAGCAGGCCGATACCGGTCGTCATTCTGGGTGATCTGCTTGGCCGTCTGGACCAGATGTTCCTGCTTGAGAACGGTGCTTACACCGATGAGATGCAGAAACGGCTCGACGAATACCGGCGCGCACCGGCCCGTAAAGCAGCGCTGGCCGAACTTGCATATCCGGGTGATCGCGACGATCTGCGGGCGCACCTCGACGGTATGGCCTTCCCGTAGATGCTGGGTGCGAACGATGTTCAACTTGCCGGGCAACGACCCTCTAGTGAACTAAAAGCAGTCGTCTCGCCGCACATCGATTTCGAGCGAGGGGGTGACTCGTACGCCACGATCTGGGAGCAGGTATGTGCCGATCTCAGGGAGGTCGAACTGTTCGTTGTGTTTGGAACGGATCATGCGGGCGACGGACCCCGGTTGACTCTCACAAACCAGCGCTACGAATCACCAATTGGTGGGCTGGAGACCGACCGGGAACTTGTAGGCCAACTTGCAGAGATTCTTTCAGCAGACAACTCGATCGAAAACCACGCGTTCGCAGACGAGTTCAACCACATCAACGAACACTCGATCGAACTTGCATCGATCTGGCTGCACCGGGCGCTTGGCAGATCGCAGGCAAAAATGCTGCCCGTGCTTTGCGGGTCGTTCGGACGTTCTCTGGAGGACGGCGAACCCGCCGTGGACGCCCATCTGCAGATCGGTGCCGTCATAGAGCAGCTGAAAGAAATCGCAATTCAACGTCGCACCGTGTTTGTCGCAGCTGCCGACCTATCGCACGTGGGAGCCGCCTTTGGTGACCCGGAGCCAGCGCCCCCGGACGGCGAAACTCGCGAGCAAGTCCGCTCACGCGACGAGAAACTGCTTAGGGCAATCACACACGGTGATCGACAGCAGTTTTTCGAGTTGGTCAGGGCCGACTCAGACAGCAACAAGGTTTGCGGCCTCGCACCTATCTACATGACCCTCTGGGCCGCGGGCGCTAAGACCGGCACCTGGAACGGATACCTGCAGTGTCAGGCCGACGAGGCCGATACTTCATTCGTGTCGATAGCGGGCGCAGCACTCTACGGTTGATGCTGGACCGAGCGGCCAACATTTGGGCCGCCGTGCGATCACCGAGACGTGGAGGATTCGAGCTGCGTCGAGCCGCTGACCAGTTCGCCCGTCGCCTGGTACAGCGCGCGCTCGACGATGTTCATGGCCCGGTCGGCGACCCGCTCGACGTTGTGAGCCACCCACATCAAGTAAGTGGCCCGCTCGGCGCTGTCCGGGTTGCTCTTCACCAGCTTCATCAGATCGGCCTGCACCGTTGCGTACAGGTCGTCGACAACGTCGTCGTCTTTTTCGAGATCCACACTGAGCTGGCGCACTGTTTCGGCGTCGCGGCTGATAAACGCCTCCAGTGCGCGTTTCAGCATGCTCACCGCCATGTCGCCCATGCGGGGGATATCGATCAACTCTTTGAGCGGCGGCTCGTCTCCCATCGTGATGCTGATCTTCGCAATACCTTCTGCATAATCGCCAATCCGTTCAAGTTCACCGGCGATGTGTAACGAAGCGACAATCCGCCGGAGATCGCCCGCCATCGGGGCCTCGCGCCGGAGGAGCTCGATGCACGACCTCTCGATCTCAAGCTCGGTCTCGTCGATGCGATCGTCTTCGTCGATGACCGTCTGAGATCGTTCAAGGTCCCGATTTTTCAGAGCATTAAGCGAGTTGAAAATCGCCTGCTCGACGAGCCCGCTCATCAGGATCAGCTCGGCCTCAAGCCTGCCCAGGTCCCTGTCAAAGTCCTGTCGACCGGTCCGTGATACGTTGCCCTGTTCATTCATGCTGGCCCCAGTGTACCCCCGCTGCCGCTAGCCAATGCGGCCCGTAACGTACGCTTCCGTCCGCTCGTCCTTCGGGTTACCGAAGACCTGGTCGTTTGTACCGTATTCAATCAACTGACCGACCCTCTCCTCGCCGGCCATCATCACCGCAGCGTAATCTGAAATTCGGGTGGCCTGCTGCATGTTGTGGGTCACAATGACAATGGTGACCTCACTCGAAAGCTCCTGGATTAGCTGCTCGATAGCCTGTGTCGAAATCGGGTCAAGAGATGAAGCAGGCTCGTCCATCAACACGATTTCCGGGTTGACCGCGAGTGCTCGCGCAATGCAGATCCGTTGCTGCTGACCACCTGAAACACTTAGCCCACTGTCGCTCAGCCTGTCCTTGACTTCGTCCCAGACCGCCGCGCGCCTCAGCGACGACTCGACGATCTCGTCCAGATCATCTGTCATTCCGTTGATCCGCGGGCCAAACGCAACATTTTCGTAGATGCTCTTTGGAAACGGGTTCGGACGCTGAAATACCATTCCAATCCGGAACCTGATTTCGGTGGGATCGACATCGGGTCCGTAAATATCCTGTCCGGCGAACTTGACTGTACCCTTCACAGTTGCGCTCGGGATCAGATCGTTCATCCTGTTGAAGCAGCGCAACAGTGTGCTCTTGCCGCATCCCGAAGGTCCGATCAGCGACACGACGCTGTTTTTGGGCACCTGGAACATGACGTTGCTGATTGCCGTGTTATTACCGTACGCCACCGATAGATTGCGTGTCTCCAACACCGGCTCGACATCGTCGAACGTGATGATGTTTTCGGATAGTCCGGCTTGCGATAGGGAATCGGTGTAGCTGAAGACCATTGCTTGTTCTGCTGGCGAGCCTGCTCCGCGTCTGATTGAAGTTCGAATCCTAAGTGTAATTGCGGAACGTTAACGGAATGAAAAACACCCTGTGATTCTGGTAGCTGCTTGGAATATCCACCGCGATACTTACCCGTCGATGGCCACGGCAGCAGTCGCCCACCCAAACTCAGTACCGCGCATCCCTCTGCCTGATTCCGGCGAGTAAAACTCGCGGAAATCCTTCAGTGCGGCTTCCTTCGACCGATCGGCAATCGTCCGGGCCTCATTAACGTAGCCATGAGCTCGAAGACCCCGTGCGAGTAGCCAGTTCAGGTTCATGCAGATCGGACCGCGCCAGATCATTTTTTCACTTTCCGGGTTGTACGCAGGCTCAGAAGCCGCAACGCTCGGCACCGGGAATGGGCGCCAGAAGTGTTTTTCGGCCGTTAGGTATTGCTCGACAACACCGGCGACCCGGTCCTTCGGGGCATCCTGGAGTATGAGCGGAAATATCGCCCCGACCGACAGTGTCGTATCGGGCGAGCGTCCAGCCCCGATCAGGTAGGTGTAATGCCCCCGCTCCAGATCCCAGCACCGTTCGTTTAGAGCCGAGGTTGTTTTCTCACCCTGTCTTGCCGCGCTTTCGCGGCCCGACGTATCACCCAGGGCTTCATGCAGCCGGGCCATTATCGCCCAAGAGTCTCCAAAGACTGAGTTCATGAAGGGATCGATTGCAACAAACCGATCTCGCTTCAGGAGAGTGTGGTAATCGAAGTTTTTCCCTCGAACGATGTTGTACCAGTCGAGCTTGCGGTTGGCCCACAGAATACGGATACGGCCGGCATTCGATAGCCCCAGTCCCCGGTCGAACGACGGATTGTTATCGAGGCCGGCCTCGTAGGGAGAAACGATTCCTATCAGCCCTATCTGCTCGGGGTCCCGCTCAACACTCAGCCAGTTGTAATAAGCACGAACCCGCGGCAAATACTTTTTCAACAAGTCCAGGTCGCCGGTCTGGAGCCAGAGCTCTTCCAGGGCGTGCGCCAGCACCGGGGGTTGAATCATCCCGGAGTGTCGCCGTCGCCACTCGCCGAAACGACTCTGGCCGTAGATAGCGCTCATGACCGCGCCGCGCCTGCCCCAGTAGGTGAGGTGCCCGATGAAACCGTCGTCCCTTTGCGGTTTGAGAAGCGTATTCAGTTCCACCTCAGCCATCGCCGGATTGAGTCGGGCGAGGGCGATGATGTGGAAACACGAGTCCCAGAACCACTGCCAGCGGTAGCGACCGGGTGAAGGTATCGAGTATTCGTACTCGAATCGGTAAAACGGGTCGTAGCCGCTCCGGCGGCTTGCTATCAGCCGGGCCAGTGCCTTTTCTTCAAGGGGGCCCGACTGTACGGATTGAACCGACAGGAGAGCGGAATCGGGTGTGTCCGGCGCTGGACTGGGATTTGTGTTGGGTGTCACCGACCCGAGTTTATGCAGTGGCCGCCGTAATGTCATGCACCTATTTCAACTATCCATTGCTAAACTTAATTTTTACCCCGTAATTTCGATTCAATGACCATACCTTCTTCCGCTTCTGACGCTGCCAGCGACACCCCTGTTGCCGAGAGCGGTGCGAAGGCCGCGACCGCTGCTGACGCCCCGACCGCACTGCCGTCAATACTCGACCTTTCGCGCGAAAATCTCGTCTCCGAAATCATGGACATGGGCGAAAAACGATTTCGCGCCGATCAACTCTGGCGATCGCTGTACAACGACGGCGCCGAGAGCTTCGACGAGATGTCGACTCTCAGCAAGCCCTTTCGCAAGTCACTCAGTGAAAAATTCTCGATAAACCCGATTGACGAGGCGCTGTCACTCACTTCCGCAGACGGCTCGACTAGCAAATCTCTTTTCCGTTTGCACGATGGCGAACTGATAGAAACCGTGCTCATGCGCTATGAGTCGGACGGGCACCGCCGCAATCGCAAAACCGCGTGCATATCTACCCAGGCCGGCTGCGCGTTGGGCTGCACGTTTTGCGCCACGGGCCAGCAGGGATTCAGGCGAAACCTGTCGGTTGGAGAGATCGTGGCCCAGGTAATCGCGATGCAGCGGACTGCCTGTACTGAAGACGAAGCTGAAATTGCCGCCGGTAAGCGCACAAAAGGCGAACTGCAGGGCGTAACGAATGTCGTGTTCATGGGCATGGGCGAACCGCTTGCCAACTACAACAACACGCTGGCCGCGGTGCGTGTTTTGAACGATGGTCAGGGAGTAAACATCGGCGCACGCCATATCACGCTCTCGACAGTCGGACTTATTCCCGAGATATTGAAACTCGCCGACGAAGAACTTCAGATCAACCTGGCGATATCGCTTCACGCCCCCGATAACGCCACACGGTCACAGACCATGCCGATCAACCAGCGGTACCCGGTCGAGCAGTTGATCAGGGCCTGCCACCAGTACGCTGACAAAACGAAACGCCGGATCTTCTTCGAGTACGTCCTGCTGAAAGAACAGAACGATTCGATCGAACAGGCCCAGAAACTCGGCCGACTGCTCAACGGGCTGCACTGCCATGTGAACCTGATACCCGTGAACCCGACCAAACAGGGTCCTTTCGAGCGGACCGACCAGAGCGCGGCGAGGATCTTCCAGGGCGGTCTGAAGCAGTACGGGATCCCGTCGACCATCCGCATGGAAAAAGGCATCGACATAAACGCGGGCTGCGGCCAGTTGCGCGATCGCGTAATAAGCGAAATCGCCTAGCCGGTGGCCAACGTTTGTCGCTGGCCGCAAAACCTCCCATTTCTTTGTACAATTCCGCCTGGTTCGACGCGTTTGCGATTTCAAATGAAGGGAAGAACCCAGATGACCGGACCCGAATGGCCCGAGGTGTACAGAAAGCTCGGAGTCGCACCCATCATCAACGCCCAGAGTTGGGTTACAGCACTCGGAGGGTCGATAATGCGCCCGGAAGTACTGAGGGCGATGGACGAAGCAGCTGGCGCTTACGTCGACATGATGCAGTTGAACCGCGCCGCGGGCGAAGTGGTCGCACGATCATGCGGGGCCGAGCAGGGTCTGGTTACGGCCGGATGCTCGGCCGCACAGGTCCTGATGGTTGCCGCCTGCATGACCGGCCAGAGTGAATCTAATGTTGAGCAACTCCCCGATGCCACCGGGATGAAGGACGAGGTCGTCATCTTCAAGGGCCAGCGAAATCGGTACGATAAGGCGTTCGTGACAGCAGGCGCAACACTGGTCGAATACGGAACAGCCGAATCTGCCACACCAGAACTATTGGATGAAGCGATAAACGAAAACACGGCTTGCGTCGCATTCGTCATCGCTGCATCCATAAACCGCGGGGTAGGTCTTGAAGAGACCGTCCGTGTGGCCCACGCGCGGGGCGTTCCGGTGATTGTCGATGCTGCCGCCGAAGTTCCACCCAGGGCGAACCTGACCAAATTCCACAAGATCGGCGCAGATATGGTCGCCTTCAGTGGGGGCAAAGGAATCGGCGGGCCGCAATCGGCCGGATTGCTGGCAGGCAAAGCCAACCTTATGGAAGCGGCAGTGATGAACTCACTCAACCTGCACGCACCGGTCGCCGGGATCGGGCGACCGATGAAGGTATCGAAGGAAAACATCGTCGGGCTCGTCACTGCTATCGAGCTTTTTACCGACTCGGATGAGGGAATCGAGTGGGACGGCTGGCAATCGAAGGCAAACTACGTGGCCGAACGACTTGGCGGGATCGACGGAGTTAACGTTGTGATAGAGGACGATCCTAACGAACGGCAAGGCCCGCAACCGGTGCTGCGTTTCGACGATGCCTACGAGGGTCCACCGATAGCCGAAATCAAGACCCGGTTGGAGTCTGACGACCCGGCGATTTTCGTCGGCGGTGCCGAGGCCAGGGGCGAGATAAGCATCGTGATGGTAAATGTGCGGGACGGCGAGGAAATCATCATTGCTGACCGTCTGATCGAGATACTGCGAAGCGAATAGGCGGTGGCTGAAAAGCCCGAGTGCCGTTTGTCGCACCCACTCACCCCGGATAGGACTTTTCGCGTGGGTATTCACTCGCAGCAGGACTGTTGAAATCACGGACAGTCGAATTCCCGGATCACCAGCACCTCAGAAAATATTTCGTGCGCATAATCATCCACATCGGATTTATTCTGCCCGACGAAACTCATGACTTGAATACAAAAATACCCATTTGCCGTGAACAGCTTCGTCTTTACGGATAGCAGTCCGTAGTTTCCACGATGTCCGACTGGTGCCAGAGCGACATAGTGATGGGTATCCGCACCGTTAGTGCCCCAGTGGCACAGCTGAACAGGCAGGCGATCGGGAATATAGCTGAGGGGCCTCCGCTGTAATCGCAATCGACGGTACGGACCGAGTTAGGGGCATAAAAATGATCCTGAGGGGCACCCGGCGCCAGAACGGCATCACGGGTCTTGAAACGGCGATAGTGCTAATCGCATTCGTGGTTGTGGCATCAGTGTTCGCATTCACGATACTCTCGGCAGGTGCTTTCTCCTCCGAGGCAAACAAACAGACGATTCACGCAGGTCTCAAAGAGACCAGGACAAGGTTGCGCCAGCACGGCTCGGCGTTTGCCTTCTCCGGATACGTTGGCAACACGCAGGCAGTACACAAACTCGTCTTTATCGTGTCGAACTCACTTGCCGGCGAATCGGTCGACCTGACAGCGCACTACACCACGGACGATCCAAGTACAGATCCGGACATAGTTGTGGGCGCGAACACAATGACAACCATCTCCTATGCCGATGAAAACCAGCGTATGAGTGACGTGCCATGGACTGTTTCCTTCATTGGAAACAACAACAGCGATTCATTGCTGTAAGACGGTGAAAAAGTAGAAATTACTGTATGGCTGATGGATCGAGCGACGGCGATTGACGTTGGTTCTGCCAACTCAATCCCTTATATGGATGGCTCGGGTAACGGTGGTGGCGCTGGTGGATTGACCAACACCGATACGCTTGTGGTCAAGAGCACAAGGTTTGTACTGGAACTCATCCCGCAACTGGGTGCGCCGCTGACGATTCAGCGAGCGATACCACCCGGACTGCGAAACGTGATGAACCTGAACTGAACGCAAGTTCCTGTATATACGGTGCCCGTATTCGTCCCGGCCGGACGTAGTATCGGGTACATAGGCCACTGGCCCGACCCCAGAAGGCGTACTTGCTAAACCCCTCAGCGGTTCGCTGATGGGGCGGTCCAAAGCCAAAAAAAAGGGCGTTCTCTCGCCGGGTGAGAGAACGCCCTTTTTCTGTTATTTCTAGGCCTGCCCCCCCCTGCGGGAGGGGCTAGGGGAGGGTAGATTGCGACGCGCGACCAAGTCCGGATTCGATCGGGACGCCGGGAGCATAACGCCCCCTAACGCACCGGCACACCATCAAGCAGACCCGCCTCGTACATCGAGTTCCACTCGCCAAGAAAGGTCTTGTTCCACTCGTCAGTCAGGTGGCTCTGCATCATGTCTCGGAACACCGGCCAGAACACGATGATCCCGTCCGCCCCGTCTCTGAGCGCGGCATCTGCAGTGTCGACCGACCTGACAAGTGCCGCGGTGATAAACGGTCTCTCTACCCAGCCATCGAACATTTCGCGGCAATCGCGTATCAGTTTTGTCGGGTCGCCACCAACGTCGTTGAAAGGTTCGCAGAAAGGCAGTACGTGAGTGACCCCCGCCTGCGCGACCGCCGCCGCCTGCGGCAACGTGAACACCGTGGTACAGAACGTCGGCACACCGGCTGACTTAAGCGCGGCAAAGGCGCCGAGTGCATCCGTCGACGCCGGGATCTTCAAAATGATTTGATCCGACATCTTCGTGAAGACCTCACCGACATCAAGCAACTCCTCGGTCGAGTGGCCATCGATCTCTACGACCAGGGGTTTGTCGGTTATATCGAGGTACCGCTGGATAACCCCGGTCAACTGGCCGTACTTCTTGACCATGTCGTTCAGCACGACTGTATTGGTCACGATTCCCGCGGCCCCGCGATCCAACCATTCGGGCAGGTCCTCGGGATCGCCAGCCAGCCAGATAGCCGGACCCCTGCCGTTTACTCGTGCGTTCTCGGCGGTGCCGAATAGCGGCTGCGTCACACTCGGCGAAATTCCGTTCTTTGTAGCCACAGTTTTACTCCGTGTACGTTCTGGCGGTGTTAGCACTCCCCGTGTTCGCTCGGGTTTTCTCTTCCAGACCGTCATCAGAAGGACCTGCTTTCGACACCCGATATTAAGCCGAACGGACTAAAAATTTATTGCCATAATCTAATCCCGGCGACAGCGGTAGTGTACTGCGTTTCATGCCGGGTGTGCCCGTGCTAGATGCGAACATATGAGCTTTAGCGGCGTCAAGGGCACCGATGAGCGCGATGGAGTTCGCCCGGTTCTGCGGCAGGTGTGCTTCGTACTTCCGGAGCCAGATAATTCGGTTGAGCAGGCTACCGGGTCGTGAGACACTATTTTCGACCGGTCGTCCCCCACCCCTGGCCGCAAGAAGAAGAATTCAGGAATTTCCTCGCACATGAACTCAACAGTGATCGAAATGCCCTACGGCGGCGACATGATCCAGGCCACCCTGCCTACTGGCAGGCTACTGGACACCCTGCAGGTCGGCGAGGCTCAGGCTCTGGAAAACCGTGACCATGCGATTCGGGAAGCAATCGAAAACCCCATCGGGCTTGATCAAAGCATTTTCCAGATAGTCAAACCCGGCGAGACCGTGGCCATCGTAGTTCCTGACTCTTTCAGGACCACCCGCATCGAGCAGGTACTGCCGATACTCGTTGACGGCCTCATCGCCGCTGGACTAGCCGAAGAGGACATCACCTTTGTGTATGCCACCGGTACTCACCGCGGACCGACAGCCGAAGAAGGCCGACGCATTCTTGGGGGTGGTATTTACGAGCGTTTCAAAGACCAAGCGTTTACCCACGACCCCCGTGATGAAGCCAACCTGGCGTATGTGGGGACCACGAGCCGGGGCACCCGGGTCCACATCAACCGGCTCGTTCACGAAGCCGACCGTATAATCGCAACGGGCGCGGTAGTGCTTCACTATTTCGGTGGTTACGGAGGTGGACGAAAATCGATCGTTCCCGGCGTCGCTTCGATAGCGACGATAGCCAGCAATCACTCGATGAACCTGCACCCTACCGAGGATGCGATCGATCCCGCGGTGCGCATTGGTGGCCTCGATGGAAACCCGGTAGCTGAAGACATGCTGGAAGCCACGCAACTGACTCACGTGGACTACATCGTCAACACTGTTCTCAACCGGGACAGTGAAATAGCGGCTGTCTATGCCGGAGAACTGGAAGCCGCTCACATGGCCGCCACGAAATTCGCGCATGACCTGTTCGCTGTCCGCATCGATCAACAGGCCGATCTCGTTATCGCTGCTTCGCCGTCGACCCAGAACTTCGTTCAGACCCACAAGGCACTGTTCAACTCGTATCAGGCAGTAAAGCCCGATGGTCGAATCATCCTGCTTGCGCCCTGTCCGGAAGGCCTGGGCGGCGATCAGTTCACAAAGTGGCTCCGGCTCGGCAGTCGAGAAGCCATCATCGCCGGGTTGCGCAAAGAGAGCGAGATCAACGGCCAGACCGCGCTCTCAACCATTCAGAAAGCGCCGATTACGTACATCGTGACCCAGATGGACGAAGAAGAAGTGGCAATGCTCGGCGCAACCCGGGTCGACTCGCTCGCCGCCTCCGTTAGCAGAGCACTCGCCGACCTTGCTGCCGCCGGGCGTACGGATCCCACGATCTACCTGATGCCGTCCGCTGCATACACGGTGCCGTTTCCAAAATTGGAAGGCGCAGGACAGCAGGCAGCCGACTAACCGGTCAATCTTGATTGTGACCGCGCGCCGGGGTGCTGGTTAAGCCGCTCGTAGGCCTGTGTTGAAATCAATGCAGAAGGGCGTCAGCGAGTACCTCGACTACGTGCCGTGACTCGCGCTCCGTGTTGAAGCCAATCTGTTCGCGGCACGAGACCCCTGAGGTCGCTATCTCTTCGCCCGGCGAGGCATCTCGCACCGCCGGAAACAACCTGTCCTCGCCAGCAGCGGTCGCCACAGCAAGGTGCTTTTTCTCGTAGCCGAACGATCCTGCCATACCGCAGCAGCCGGCCGAAATTTCAGACGCCGTGTAGCCTGGCGGAATGTTGAGGGCCACTACCGAGTCAGTAGTACCCTCTAGCGCTCGTTGATGGCAGTGACCGAAGAATTTAACCTGTTTTTCGAGATCCGACCACTCGATCTGCTGACCGTCATCGCCCCGGGTTCTCACAAGAAGTTGCTCGATCGTGACAACCGCCGCAGCCACTTCCCTGGCCCGTTCATCGCCCCCCAGGAGGTCGGGCCAGTCGTCGGTCATCGCTGAGACACAACTCGCCTCACAACCAACTATTTTCGTCCCGTTATGAACATAAGGGTGCAGCAGGTCGACGTTGTGACGGGCGTTTTGTCCAGCCTCGTCCAGCAGGCCCTTCGAGATCATCGGCCTTCCGCAGCACTTTCGGTTGTTGAGCACCACTACTTCGAAGCCGAGCGCTTCCAGCAGGCGAGTGGCCGAGATGCCGATGCTCGGGTGGTTGAAATTCATGAACGTGTCGTGGAACAACACGATTTTTCCTCGCGTGCTCGACAGCCGGTCCGTTGATTTCCTTTTGTCGAACCACTTCTGGAAAGTCTGGCGAACTACCTTAGGCATCGGCCGGGACCTGTCGAACCCCGCGATCTTCTCGAGCACGAACCGCACCGGGTACGAGCGGTTCGTGGCATTCGCGATCGGTGCCACAGGTGCCGCCAGCGCGTTCATGCGGTGGATGTTGGAGACCAGGCGCGAGCCAAGCGGTACGCGCCGGTTCTTGTAGTACTGGTAAAGGTGCTCGTACTTGATCTTGGCCATGTCGACTTCGGAAGGGCACTCCGACTTGCATGATTTGCACCCGAGACACAGATCGAGGACCTGCATCATTCTTTTCGATTCGAGGGCCTCAAGCGGAAAATTTCCCGAAAGCGCGAACCGCAGCGCGTTAGCCCTTCCACGGGTCGAATGTTCTTCCTCGCGAGTCGCCATATATGAAGGGCACATCGCTCCAGCCTGTAACTTTCGGCATGCGCCCAGACCGTTGCACATCTCAACGGCCCCCGCGAATCCGTTTTCCGCGCTGAAATCCAGCCGCGTCTTCAGCGGATGTGCCCTGTACGACCCGCCAAACCTCAGGTTGTCCTTGATGTCTGGAGTGTCAAAGATCTTGCCCGGATTCATGATGCCGCCGGGATCAAAAACCGCCTTCACGTCCCTGAATGCCTGGGTCAGCTCTGGGCCGAACATCTTTTCGGTGAAAAATCCGCGTACGATACCATCGCCGTGTTCGCCGGAATACGCGCCTTCAAACTCAAGGACGAGGTCGGAGATATCTCTCGCAATCGCCTCCATTTTTTCGATGCCATCGCGCGTCTTGGCATTGATTACCGGGCGGATGTGCATACAGCCAACGCTTGCATGGCCGTAGAACCCGGCCACTGTCCCGTGGCTCTTTACGATCTCGTCGAACCGCTTTACGTATTCAGGGAGTTTTTCGGGAGATACCGCCGTGTCTTCAACGAAAGGCAAGGGCTTTGCATCACCTTCGATGTTCATAAGAAGTCCGAGATTGGCGCGCCGGAACTCCGTAACCTCGTCCTGCTGTGCAGTCGTGTAAAGCTTTGTCGTGGCGAAACCGAGATTCTTGCGGTCCAGGTTCCTCACCATCTGGTCGAGCCGAGACTTTACCTCTTCAGGGTGGTCGCCACTGAACTCCACAACCAGGATGTCGCTTGGCTCGCCCTCTAAAAACCCCAGCGACCGTGAAAAACCCAGCGAAAGGCGTGCCTGCTCGAGGATCATCGAACCAATGTGCTCGATGGCCGATGGCGACTCCTCAAGAATGGCTACCGTTGCCTCCATCGCCTCGTTCAGGCTGTTGAAATGGACCACTCCGAGCACCTTGTGCCCGGGAATGGGAACAAGGTTCAACTTCGCAGCTGTCACGGCCGCAAGCGTGCCTTCCGACCCGACCATCATCTGGGTCAGGTTCAGCGAATTAGGGTCCTGTGTACGGTCGATGTTGTAGCCGCCTACACGCCTGAGAATTTTAGGAAAATTTGCCGCGGCCGCTCCCGCAGCCCGCGCCGAAATTTCCCGGACGCCGCGATAAATATCGCCTTCCAGCCCACTCAAGGCCAACCGAGATTCCAAGGACGCTGCGTCGCGCAGACCGAAAACCGTCTGCGATCCGTCCGACAATGTCACGTCCATCTCAAGCACGTGGTCGACAGTCTTGCCGTAGATTATCGAATGGGTACCGCATGAGTTGTTGCCCATTGCGCCGCCGATATTCGCGCGGCTCGAGGTACTGGGGTCGGGTGTAAAAAACATCCCGTAAGACTTCAATTGTCGGTTCAACTCATCGATCGTGACTCCAGGCTGAGTCCGCACCCAATGCTCTTCGCGGTTGATCTCGAGGACGTCATACATATATTTTGAAAAGTCAATTACGACCGCGTGGTTCACGGTCTGGCCCGAAAGACCAGTCCCGCCACCTCTCGGTAACACCGCGACGCCATTCTTGCCCGCTATTTCGATTGCTGCCTGCACATCAGCTGCGTCGCGTGGGATCACAACTCCAACCGGTTCCATCTGGTAGATAGAAGCGTCGGTCGAGTACATGTTCCGGGATATTGTGTCGAAACGTACCTCGCCGCCAACTGCGGCGCGCAGGTCGGCCTCGAGATCTCCGGTGGCGGAATCAATCGCCAGTTTTGATGTAGAAACCACCATTAGTTATCCGTTTCCGTACTTCCCACGATGTGAAGGGAGTTTTCATCAATATCGTCGTCATCGTCGGGCAGGATTATCGACAAAAGTACGCTACCGATGAGGATACCGAGAATTATGACGAGAGAAAGATAGATATCTTCGAGTTTGCCGATCACGTGAAAGTCTTCAAACGCCGTCTCGACGATCATCTTCAGGCCGACGAAGCCAAGAATCGCGGCCAGCCCGAACTGCAAATAACGGAATAGCTTGACCATCCCGACGAGCAGGAAAAACAGGGGTCGCATTCCCAGAACCGCCATCGCGTTCGACGACCACACAATGAACGGGTCGTCCGTGATACCGAATACAGTCGGTATCGAATCGATGGCGAACACCACGTCCGTGGTTGCCAGCACAATTACCACGAGCAGGAACGGGGTGGCAGCCCGAACACCGTTCATGCGGGTGAAGAATTTCGTCCCGTCAAACTCATCGCTTACGGGCATCAACTTACGGAATAGCCTCACCGCAATGTTTTTACCGGGATTGACTTCATGGTCGCCCACAAAGGCCAGCTTGTATGCCGTGTAGATCAGGAACGCGCCGAGGACGTACAAGAACCACGCAAATGCCGATATGACGGCCACTCCGGCTGCGATGAAAACCGCCCGTGCCAGCAATGCCCCTACAATGCCAAACAAAAGCCCGCGGGCCTCGTACGATTTTGGCAGCGAGAAGTATCCAAAGATGACGATAAAAACAAACAGGTTGTCGATGCTGAGCGCGCGTTCGGCCACGTAGCCAGCAAAGTATTCACCACCCTGCTGTTCGCTGCCTGCAACGAAAATCCACACACCCACTGCGCCGGCCACAAGAGTCCAGAATGCGGTGAGCCACGCTGCTTCTTTCATTCCGACAACGCGACTTTTGCGCGTCAGAATCAGCAGGTCGAATATCAGCAGGGCTACGAGGACGGCATTAAAAATCAACCAGTGGTTGAAAGTTTCGAGCAACGAGAGATTACCTTTCTATCTAAACGACTTGACCCGTTGACCGGCCCGCAACCCTGGCCCGTAGCCCGGCGTTATTTCGAAGATTTTCATGGCGCGAGTAGCCGGAATTCGGTCCATTACTGAAACCCCGGACACCTTCGCCAGCAAAAACAATCGAGCCGGAGAAAGGCTATCGCACGGGGCGGGTTTCCCGCTAGGAGGTCTTTACGATCTTGTATACCTGTTGACCCCTCGGGGTTGTTACGTTGACCTCATCGCCAAGCTTATGGCCCAGAATTGCCGAACCGACCGGGGATACGATTGAAATCTTCCCGGTGAGCGGGTTTGCCTCGTTGGGTTCGACCACCTGATACTTCAATACCTTTTCTGATTCAGTCTCGGTGATCTCGACCTTGGAACCAATGTGGACTCGTTCGCTGTCCTGCTCTGTGGCATCGATTATGACCGCGACCTTAAGCGTTGCTTCGATCTCTCGGATTTTGCCGTTCGTCATTCCCTGGGCTTCGCGGGCGGCCTCGAGGGGGGCATTTTCTCGGACGTCGCCATCGGCAGCGGCCTTCTGGATATCTACGACGATCTTTATGCGCTCGTCTTGCAACTGAGAAAGCTGCTTCGTCATTTCGTTATAACCGCTCTGGGTAAGGCGAACGCTGCGAGTCGGGTCAGCTAACGTGATCGCCCTTGATGCCGCGGTCCGTGACTTTCGGAGTCGCAGATGCTGGGCCAGATTAATTTCGATATGACCCTTCTTCTTCAAGAAGGCCAGAAAAAGTTTTACCGCGCTAAGTCGCTCGGTGGCATCTCGTGTGGCAGTGCGGGCACCAAACACCTCGTTGTATTCGCCAATCTCTGATGGGATCAGAGTGTTGATGGTCCGCTCGCCGCCTATCCACCTGACGAACTTGGCGATTTCAGGCTGCGCGGCCCTCTTCACATCCTGTGGCAACTGTCTTACGTATGTCTGAAACGCTATGTTGAGCGAAAGTGCTTCCTGTTCTTCCTGAATTTGGTCGGGTGCTTCAGACGTAGTTGCCATGTTGTGCCTTACTCCGTGGGATTCGGTATGACCTGTTTCCCACCAATAAAATTCAGGAGGACAATGCTCTAATGATAGTTAGCTTTTTTTGAGACCGTCAAATAAACAGTTCAAAATCGTTTGACACCTTGAGTCTCTCGAACTTAAAATTGACGCCTACCGTTCTCCCGGATTCCACCGACCCACGCACCCGGTTGAGCCGTCCGATCAACCGAATCGCCCCAGGGCTTCCCACCACCAAATATGCCAAAGCGCACCTACCAACCAAAAACACGACACCGTGCCCGCGTGCACGGTTTTCGTTCACGGATGAGCACCAAAGGCGGTCGTGCCGTTCTGGCACGTCGTCGCGGCAAGGGCAGAGTACGGCTAACCGTTTAGTAAGTCGTATCAATTGGCCATCCCCACCAAGCAGCGAATTCGACGCCCGGCGGAGTTCCGCCGAGTATTTACGCGCGGCAAGCGGAAATCTGGCGATTATGTGAACGTGGCCGTACTGCGTAACGACCTCCCCTTTTCGAGAATCGGACTCTCTGTAAGCAAACGAGTCGGTAACGCCGTCAGCCGAAACCTGATCAAACGACGATTATGCCAGGCCTTCTCCGATATGAATATTGCCGACGGCTGGGACGTAATCATCACCGCGAAACCCGAGGCATCTAACGTTTCGTATTCGATACTCGATGAAACGATGCGCCAGTCGATGGGCCGCCTGAGGATTCAGTTCAGTGCGTCAGCCACGGGTAGCGCGAGAGAGGACAGGTGATGTCCAAAATATTCCTGATGCTCATCCGGGTCTACAAACTGGCGATATCACCCTACTGGCCAGGCCAGTGTCGGTACGACCCGACATGCTCGGAATTTGCAGCAGAGGCGATCCAGACTCATAGAGCGTTTGCCGGTTCGTGGCTTGCAATACGCCGTATTAGCCGGTGTCATCCCGGTCGGGCGCGGGGTTTCGACCCTGTCCCTGCCCCCGGAAAAAAACCTGAAAGTTCTTCTAAATAATCCATTTTGATCGCGGCCTGGTGGTTTATTTCACCGTTAGCCCACGATCAGTCCAGAAAAGCCTGGAGGCACATGACGCCATCGTCATCAGTAGGCATGATTCGCAGTAGCACTGGCGGGTTGAAGCCCGAGAGACACATTCGAAGCAACAGGAAACGGTTGCCAGTTCTATTCGCGATCATCTTTGTGATATTCGCGAGCGCTGCGTGTATGAACGACCTGACGCCGCAGGGCGGTTGGTCGGCACCAGTCGTGCAAGACGATATGCTGCTCGTCGGGAACCGCGACGGAAATCTGGTCAGGTTCGATCCGTCAACTGGAAACCTCGACCTCGACTGGCGCTACCCGCGTGAGGACGGGCTGGGTGCAATATACGGTAGCCCGGTGATAGTCGGCGACAATGTTTACGATGCCGGCTACACATGCCGGGGCGACAATTGCGACGGTGAAATCTTCGCCGTGAGCCTGGCCGACGGCTTTTCGATCTGGGGTCCAACGGGCCTGGAACTAAATACCAAGCTCGTCGGGCAGATCGCGGTGATCGGAACCACGTTACTTGTCGGGACCAGTGCCCTCGGTGAAGAAAATGATGGGGCCGACGGTTATCTCTATGCCTTATATACTGCGCCGGGATCACCCCGGGTTAAATGGCGTATCGCTCTCGACGGAAATGCCTGGAGCGGTGTTGCCGTCGAAGGCTCGACCGCATACGTTGCCACCCTGGCGGGTACGGTCTACGCAATAAACGCAGCCGATGACGAGCGGTTCGATTCCGACCCGTCTTCCCGTATCCAGTGGACATTCGCAGCAGATAGCGCGGTCGCCGGTCCGATCCAGGTTGAGAGTGGCAACATATTCTTTGGCGATCTGGGCAGCAACGTCTACAAGTTGAACACGACATCCCGCTCGGCGTCCTCGAGTGACTCCGATGTAAATACCGGCAACGGTGAGTGGAAGACTGATGTTGGCACCTGGGTGTGGGCGAAGCCGTTGATCGAGAACGGCGTGGTTTTCGTTTCAGGGTTGGACGGTTCAATCCACGCGCTTGATGAAATCACCGGATCCGAACGATGGTCGACCTCAATCGAAGGCCAGATCGTCTCCGCTCCAACCCTGTTCAACCGCAAACGCGGTGACACGCGCGAACGGGCACTTGCAGTCCCATCAAGTGAAAAGAACGTCTGGGTGGTTTCAGTCATCGACGGGCAGCCCCTTGGCGTTTTTCTCACCGACGAACCGGTCAAATCAACCCCGTTGATTTACGGCGACAAGCTCTACGCCCACGCACTGAACGGCGACCTCAAGTGGTTCACCGTTGACGATACGAACCAACGCGGCTGCGTCGATCTGAAAGACGGCGGTCTATGCGACTGATCACCATGCCGTCATCAATCCGTAAGCCAGTCCGAAGGGAGGCCAACTAAATGGAGATATTTGGCATCCTCTGGCTCGAAGTGATCATGCGCCCGATGATTAACAGCCTCGCGCTACTGTATAAGCTGCTTTTCAACAATTTCGGACTCAGCATCATCGTCTTCACTATTCTCATTCGCCTTGCGATGATCCCCCTGACTGTACGTCAGACCCGCCAGATGAAGAAGATGCAGGGCATCCAGCCGAAGCTGAAAGCGATTCAGGAAAAATACAAGGGTGAAAAAGGCGATGCACGGCGCGCCATGTCGACCGAAACCATGGCGCTTTATAAGACCGCCGGCGTAAGCCCGATCGGCTGTCTCGGCCCCATGATTGTCCAGATGCCGATCTGGATCGGGTTCTACCGCGCGATTCTCCGCACCATGCCATCGACGCCAGAGGGTCTGGCGAACCTTTCAGGCCTGTTCTACGGCTGGAACCCTGCTATTTCATCGGTCCCGTTCGATAGCCAGTTCCTCGGCATATCGCTCGTGGACCTTGTTTCTGCCGCGGCGGTGCCGTGGAACTACGCCCTGCCGCTCCTGGTGGGCGCATCGATGTTCCTGCAGCAGAAGATGACCACGAACCCGACGTCGGACCCGCGGCAACGTCAGACCAACCAGATGATGCTGTGGATGATGCCGATCATGTTCGGCGCGTTCACCTGGCAGTTCCCGGCTGGTCTGGCCGTCTACATCCTGTTCTCAAACATTGTCGGCGTGGTAATTCAGTACTACGTCGGCGGCAAGCAACCAATCGAACTGTTCGGGCGATCGTTCCTGGGTACGGAAACGAGCAGGGCTGAACGGGCGGCGCAGGTCGCGGCCGAAGCCAATGCACCAAAGGGACAAACGTCCAGTCCGAAGGAGTCAGATGACGATGACAAGAGCACGGAAGTTCTCAGGAAAGACGGTCGACGAAGCAACCGAAACCGCTCTCGCCGAACTGCGCGTAGAACTCGAAGACGTAGACATTAGGGTAATTAGGCCCGGTCGTTCGGGGATCCTCGGTTTCGGTGGCGAGACCGCTGAAATCGAGATCTCCTCACTCGACGAGAACAACCCGGCCTTTGCTATCGACGAGCTCGAAGACGTCGATGAGCCTGCGGTCGCTGAAAAGGCGTCGTACGAACCGACCGATGATCGTTCGGAAAACGATGGGGATCGGAGCGAAACCTCCAGTGAACCCGAGGAGGAAGGGCGCAGTGCCCGTGGACCCGGGGGCAGGAGCCGCGGCAGGGGCCGGGGTCGTGGCCGCGGCCGCGGACGCAACCGAAATGACCAGGGCCGGGGCGATGAGTCTCCCCGCACCGAGAGCGAGCAACAATCACGTGCTGGCGAAGAGACCGAATCTAAAGAGCGACGTGATGAGCGTGGGTCCTTTCGATCAACTGCGCCCAGGGATTCCTCACCGCCGGTCCCGCGGGAAAAAGACGAGGAAGCTGAACAACTTGTGTCAGAACTCCTCGACTACTTCCTGGGTGCAATGGGCGTTATTGCCGATACTTATGTCCGTGATGACGATGAAGAGGGATCACTTGTTTTCGAAATCGAAGGCCAGGACGCAGGACTGTTGATCGGCAGGCGCGGTGAAACACTCCAGGCGCTCCAGTTCCTTATTCGCATGATTACCAGCCGCCAGCTGGGCCGCAAAGCGTACGTAGCGATAGATATTGAAGACTACCGGGAACGCCGCTATCAAATGTTACGCAGGCTCGCCCACCGCACCGCGGGACGGGTGGCATCGAGCGGACGGGAAGACAGCCTTGAGCCGATGTCGCCGGCCGAACGACGCATCGTCCACATGTCGCTGGCCGACCACCCCGAAGTACGTACCGAATCGGAAGGCGAAGGAAACCAGCGCAGGGTAGTAATCTTCCCACTGGATTAGGTGCTACAGGCAGGTGACTAACAACTCCCCATCACCCAGCTTCGTAGCGATCGGTCACCTTTCGTTCGATGTAAATATCGTCGATAACGGTCCGCCGAGTCACCACACGCCGGGCGGAGCAGCCGCCTACGCCGCCCTCACCGCCAGGAAGCACGGCTTCAGCACCGGAATCCTCACGGCTGTCGATCAGGACTACCCGGTGCGGGAAGTCCTCGCCGGTATCGATGTCCGTGTCACAGAGAGTGAACACACATCTACATTCGCCAACTACTACGATTCTGGTGAACGATCGCAGGTGCTGCTCGCATCAGGCAACAAAATACCGCAGGTATCCTTGCCGGAAAGTTGGACACAGCCAGACATTCTATTTGCCGGACCGCTGCTCCACGAACTGCCAACCGACTGCGTGAGCTGGTTTAATTCCGGACTGTCATGCCTCATCCCTTCCGGTTGGCTGCGCAGATGGGGACCCGACGGTGTGATAACCCACGGCAACAGCCTGCCGTCATCGCTGGCGGGTGGTCGAAAATGGAATGTGGTCGTCACATCGGAATCCGAAGTCCAAGACCTGCCCGAGCGGCAGTTGTTCGATCTAGGCGAGATCATTTGTATTACCCGCGGGGCGCTGGGGGCAAGAATCTGGCAATCCGGAACATGGCTCGAAGCGCCAGCGATTTCCGCCTCTCCCGTTGACGTCACAGGGGCCGGTGATATCTGGGCAACCGCGTTTGTGATTGCCCTCAACGAGCGTAATCACCTTGAAGACGCAGCCCGCTACGCGGCAGGGGCGGCAGCAGTCGCAATAGAGTCCGAGGGCATGACAGGTTGCCCGTCACGCGAAGAAATCACTGCGCGTCTTGATCGGAATTAACTTCTATTACCCGGTTTCCCGTCTCTTGCGGAGGAATCTCTGTGGATGTGCCCCGTCATTTCGGTAAATATCAGGGGTGAGGATCCTCTGGCGAATTCCCGTCTACTGTGAGTTCAGGGCTGCGAGCGCATCCCCTTTTTTCAGCAAACCGCCCCCCTGGCGCCAAATTACCTCGCCGTCACGGCCAATAACCAGGAACGTGGGCGTTATGTAGGCCCTGTAGTCGCGAACCAACTGGTTCACAATGGCATCCTGTACGTTCAGCTTGAGAAACTGAACCTCGTCGCCGACTTCGCCCTCGAGTGAACGAATGATCGGTTCTGATGCCAGGCAAACGCTTCAGGTATTTGAGAAAAACTCCACGAAAACAGGCTGCCCGTAAACGATGATGTCCCGGGCCTCGGCATCGCTCGCTACCGTGCTGTCGCCGGGCTGCAGAACGAGCATTGCTACTACCCCGGCGATCGCGACCCCGGAATAGAGCGGGATGCGCCTGCGCCAGCTTCTGACGGGCAGCAATGCGAACATTGCCACCAGGAATCCCGGGATGGCGATGACTGCAGAATACTGGTTGATAGTTTCGAACAATGTGATTTCCTGTATTACCGTTTCCGATTAGGAGTTCAGTTACTGGTACGCCGGGTTAGATTCGTCAGATGCGAATACGCCGCGGCTCATGTTTCAGTTGCGGCGCCGAAGCGCGGTTCGCCAGAAAAAATTATCCCTGTAGCGGCCCGTTCAGCAGCGCGCCAAGTGAATGTTCAACCTCGGGCCGGCCATCGAGCTCCAACCGATGCGTACAGAGCGTTACATGGTTGTGGTCGCAGGTCGCTAGCACCTGTTCGAAGCGCTCGGCAGTCGTGTTTCCAAACAGCAGCAGCAGCGGCAATACGTGTCGTCGCTCGGCCTTGAAGATCGCTGCCTGGTACCACAACGCCTGCCTGAGACCCTCCGACCACGAATCGGCGCGCTCGACCTCGATTACATGAGTCGGGAACTTAGTACTGAAGCCGATCAGCAGGTCGGCCCGCTCCTTGCCGGTCCACATCTGCGCCTGTTCGATCACATTGATCCCTGCCAGACCGATTATTCGCACCACCTCTTCCTGGATTTCAGCCTCGGCTTTTTTCGGAATCCCCTGGGCGGCATCGAAGCCCTTCATAATGCCGTCTTTGAGCGTGGCGTGCGAAAGGTCGTACTGCGACTCCCACGCCTGATAGAGGGCCGACTTTCTCGAGTTGCTCAGCTGCGACCATCCAGATGCCTCAGCCTCCCGATGAACCACCGAGATAATCCTGTCTCGCTCCTCTTCGAGCAGTTCGGCAAGGGTACGAGTCATGATTTCCTGGTCGTCATCTTCGGAGGTTTGAATTTCTTGCCTGCGGCATGGGCATCAAATCGTTGTTGTGCCAGTTCCACGTACTCTGAAGATACGTCGTATCCAACAAAATGACGACCGTTCTTCGCGGCTGCCAGTGCAGTCGAACCGGTACCCATGAACGGGTCGAGCACCACCTCGCCCGAGAATGTATAAAGCTCAATCGCCCGCCGGGGAAGTTCTTCCGGGAACGGAGCAGGGTGCCCGGCCTGCTTGGCCGACTGGGGAGCGAACGACCACACGCTCTTGGTAAATTCTAAGAATTCGTCCTTCTTGATGGTCGACTCTCGCCCTTCGAGCGGTTTCCGGCCAAAAGGCACTTTCTGGAAGACGAGGATGTACTCATGGGTGTCGCGGAGAGTCGGGTTCGACGGCGACATCCAGCTGCCCCAGGCGGTCGATACCCCGGCGCCAGCCGACTTGTTCCAGATGATCTCGCCCCGCATGTGGAACCCTACCAGCGCCGCCTGCTCGATCACGTATGCGTGCAGCGGAATGTACGGCTTGCGACCCAGATTTGCGACGTTGACAAGAGCGCGACCCCCATCGACAAGGACCCGGTAGGTTTCGCGCATCACGTTGCCGATCAGCGTCATGAACTGGTCGTGCGTCAGGTCGTCGTCATAATCCTTGCCAACGTTATATGGGGGTGACGTGACCATGAGGTGAATCGAGCGGTCGGGAAGCTCGCCCATGCTCTCGCTTGAGTGGGCGAAAAATCTGTCGAGAATGTCGGCTGGTACCGCCTGTTCAGATTCAGGCTTCTTGTCGAGATTTTCCCGATCCCCGGGCTGCAGCGCACGCGCGTAGTACCCGGAAGAATCGTGGCTGAATCTTCCATTCGTCCCGAATGACGAAGTACTGGTAGGGCGCTGCTTCGGTGTGGCTTTTGATCGACGTGGCATCTTCTGTACACGGATGCTAGCAGTTGCCGCGCAATAGCGCGAATCGAAATTGACCGGTGTTGAGGAAACCGTGCGACTGCAGGAATTCGCAACCGACCGGACGTTGTCATCCTGAACTCGCTGCAGGATCAGATTCGGGCGGGTGAAAGTGCAGGCCGCAGGGACAACTCCTGTGATTCTGTGGCCTCTGCAGGAACGGTGCAGATCCTGAATCAAGTGCAGGATCACGACATGGGTTTCAGGTGACGATTCGGATAGGGATGTTTCATCGCATCCCCGGGCAACGTCACTCCGTCGCCTGATCCAGGATCGTGATCAGGTCGACCGCACGCTTCGTATCTTCCTGTCCCTTTGACGAAATGCCCTCGTCGAACATCTGGATGCAGAACGGACAGGAAACGGCAACCGTCTCGGCACCGGTCTCAAGGAACTGATCGGTGCGCATATGGTTCACCCGCTCGCCCTCCTCCTCCATCCACATCCGACCCCCTCCTGCACCGCAGCAGAACGCCCGCTCCTGGTTCTGGTCCATCTCGACGAAGTCCAGTCCCGGTATCGAACTGATAATTTCCCTCGGAGCCTCGAACTCGCCGTTGTGACGACCCAGATAACACGAGTCGTGGTAGGTAACCGTCCCGATGCTGCCAATACCCGCCTCGTTCGGCCTCAGTTTGCCCTGCTTGAGCAGTTCGCCAACAAACGCCGTATAGTGAATTACATCGTAATTGCCGCCCAGCTGAGGGTACTCGTTCTTCATCGTGTTGAAACAGTGCGGGCAGGTCGTGATGATCTTCTTCACGTCGTATTGCTTGAAAGTCCCGATGTTCGTCTCGGCCTGCATCTGGAACAGGTATTCGTTGCCAAGCCTGCGGGCCGGATCGCCCGTACAGGTCTCCTCCTCGCCCAGCACCGCAAAGTCGACGCCCGCCTTGCGCAGCACCGACGCCATCGACCGCGTCGTATCGACGCCCCGCTGAACCAGCGCCCCCGAGCATCCGACCCAGAACAGTACTTCCGATTCCGGCTTTTCGGCAAGTGTCGGAATATCGAGACCGTCCATCCACGAAGTACGGGTGAGCGTCGTCCCGCGCCACGGATGACCCCGCTGCTCGATCGATTGCAGTGCCGATTGGGCGGTGTCGGGGGTGCTGGCCTCTTCAAGTGTGAGGAATCGGCGCATATCGACAATTGTTTCGATGTGGTCGATCTCGACGGGACACGCATCGAGGCACGCCGCGCATGTCAGGCAACTCCACAAAACATCGTCACCCACAGCATCGTGGACCATCGACGTGGCAGGGGCGGGCGGGGCTTCGCCTGCCGGCGTGCCTAGCAAAACCGGAGACCGCTCCTCCATGTAGCCGCGCATGTCCTGGATCAGCTTTCGTGGAGAAAGTGGTTTGCCCGATAAATAAGCGGGGCACACGTCCTGGCAACGACCACAATTGGTGCAGGCGTCGAAGCTCATTAGCTGGGTCCATGTGAGGTCGGGCAGGTCTTTCGCCCCGAACGTCTCGAGTGTCTCGAAGTCACCCATCGACTTCAATCCACCACGCGGCTGCAGGCTCCGGTAGTACCAGTTCATCGGGCTGACAATCATGTGGGTAAGGCGGCTGAAGCGGAGGGCCGCGTAAACGAATGCGCCGGCGAAAATCCCGGCATGCAACCACCATGTCGCTGCGTGAGCAGTTTCAAGGAAACCCACCGAGAATCCGATCCCGAGCAGGCTCTTTGCCACGACCCAACCGATTGGCGACCAGCCTGCCACCGACGGGTCGTAGTAGATCGATGCAGGGTTCAGTTCAGTCGCGCCAATGCGAAGCCCTTCGATCAGGAACCCAGTGATTAGCAGCCCAAACAGAAAAGTCATCACAAACCCATCGTCGAGCGCGGTGTTAAGGCGTTCCGGCCGCATTACGTAGCGTCGCCAAAGGGCCATCGAAAGCCCGACTGCTGCAAGCCCGCCCCCGAGGATGTCCCAGGCGAACCCGAGTGGAACGCGGACGTGTGCCGTCGGCCAGACCCAGTTCAGGTATTTTTCAGCGTTGAATTCCAGGGCCGCGACGGTTGTGGCGAGAAGCAGGATGCTGAAGCCCCAGAAAATCGCGAAATGCATAATTCCGGGATAGAGATCGCGCCTTCTCACGAACTGACGATGGGCAACAAGGCCAGTTGCCACGAGGGCCAAAAAGGCCTTCCATCGCTCCGCAGTTGGACCGAGCTCAACTTCGCCCACGGCAGTGTGCCACACCCGCCACCTGCGCCTGATTGCGTAGGCAATCGAAGCCAATGCGATGGGAGCGACCAGGTACACCAGCGCTCCAGCGTACGGGTATCCAATGTTCCAGAAATCTGCGCGACCGGGGAATTCAGGCATGGGCCGGGTTCGTCTTCAGGTGCTGTAATGGCGTAGGGCCGAATCCTAGAAGTTTACGATTCACCAGCCGCCGTGTCCTTTCCAGATAATCCAAGACAGAGGGGTCGCGATCAATTAAAGAACCGATCCCAGATGAGACCCCATGAACCTAAGCGGTCCCATATCAGCACCGACGAGCCGGTGATCAACCACAGGAAGATGTTGATCCGAAGTGGCCAGTCGCGAATCAGAATTTCTTCGGGTGCCTTGCCGTCTCCCCGTACATGGATCAGATACAGGTAACGCATGATGCCGTAAGCGACAAACGGTATCGTGAGCATCATCGAGTTATTGGTCGGCACATTGGCTTCTGCTACTCCGGTGCTGAACGTGTAGAGCGTGTACGCGATCAGAGTCGCGGTCGCAATCACATTAATCAGGTTGTCGAGGAGGGGAAGCGAGTATTCGCTGAGGATCGACCGATGCGCTTGCGAGTTGTCGCCCGCGCTGAAAAGTTCTCCACGGCGCTTTGCCAGGGCCAGGAAAAGCGCTCCCAGTGCTGTGACCACGTACAACCACGGCGAAATCGTCAGATTCAGCTCGACCGCTGCCCCCGACCGCTCGATAACCGCGTGGTCGATCGCGACGGACCCCGCCACGGCACGTAAAACAAACCCCGAAGCCACGGCCATAACATCAAGTAAAATAACGTTTTTAATCCACCAGCTGTAGACGACATTAGTTGCGAGGTAGGCGGCGACAGTGATCAGCATTATTGCCGAAATCGCAAGCGACGCAGCGAACGCGCCAACGATAAACACGACTGCCAACCCGATAGCCCAGCCAACTGATATCCGACCCGCCGCGATAGGGCGGTGCCGCTTTCGGGGGTGTGCGCGGTCCTGATCGATATCGATTGAGTCGTTAATAAAATAGACAGCGGCCGACAACAGCACGAAAATACCGAGTGCAGCAAATGCCCGACCCACAATTGCGGCCATTCCTGCGATATCGTCGCCGCTGTACCAGATGTTTACAGTGAAAAACAGCGGAACGAGCACGAGACCGTTCTTTACCATCTGCCGCGGGCGCGCCTCTTTTACGATGGCACCGATGCTCGGGATTCGGGACGTCTGAATAGTTGCTTCCTGTTCTGCCGACATATCAGCGATGATAGGTGTATTCGGAAACCGGGGTCAATTTAGGCACCCGACAAGAATTCCTGTTAATTTTTAGAAACAATGGCCGAAAATTCTAAAATCAGACTCGACCGACTCCTTGTCGATATGAACCTTGCTCCAGATATCAAGGAGGCCGCCGCACTCGTCATGGCCGGAAAAGTGTCGCTGGCCGGGGAGCGCAGGTCGCCTACGCCGGGCATGCAGGTGAGGCCGGGCGTGGAGATTACCATCGCTCCGAAGATACGGTTCGTTTCGCGGGGCGGCGAAAAGCTCGCAGGGGCGCTGGAACTGTTCGATGTTGACGTCGAAGGCGCGGTCTGCCTCGATGTAGGTGCATCGACAGGCGGATTCACAGATTGTCTACTGCAAAACGGTGCCATTCGCGTCTACGCGGTCGATTCCGGTCGAGGGCAATTGCACCGGAAATTGATGGACGACGAACGTGTGATCAGCATGGAGCGAACCAATATTGCAAACGGGATCGAGCTACCCGAACAGGTCGATATCGTCGTTGCCGATGTTTCGTCCACGTCGCTCATAAAAGTATTACCACCTGCGTTCGAACATTTCGTCACACCCCGGCCCGGCCGAAGATG
Source organism: uncultured Dehalococcoidia bacterium (assembly GCA_913048295.1). GTDB lineage: Bacteria > Chloroflexota > Dehalococcoidia > Lucifugimonadales > Lucifugimonadaceae > Lucifugimonas. Next base: position 52,899 of record CAJWWK010000001.1, on the reverse strand, counting down.
CCGAGCCGTCGTACTTCTAAAACCGCAATATGAAGCAAAAATATCGGAACTCCCCCGAGGTGGAGTGATTACGGAATCAATCGTCCACGCAGCCGTAATAGGTCGGTTTGTAAAGTGGGCGGGCGATTCAAAAATACGCGTTCGGGGCCTCGTCAGTTCGGGGATACTCGGCGAAAAAGGAAATCGAGAGTTCCTTCTTCTTCTTGAACCCTGGGCTCCTAGTCAGACAGATCACGAGTAAAAGAGCGAATCGGCGCACCGAGTTTGCGTTGACCCGCAGGTTAACGAGGGTTAAAATTATGCAGGTCGTTGTCGTCCAAATCTGGAGCTGCTCGACAACGCTGAACCTGCCGGCGCATCGGGCGCCGTGTTGAGCTGAATAGTCCGAGCTGAAAATCACTTCGCCTGTGCCAGAAACCCAGGGCCCGATCAACATGTTTTCAGACGATAAACCGCATGAAGAGTGCGGGATAGTCGGGGCTTATATCCCAGAAGAAAACGTAGCTCAGACCTTATTCTTCGGTCTTTTTGCCCTGCAACACCGCGGTCAGGAAAGTGCGGGCATTGCGACATCAAAGGGCGAGCGAATTGGCATCAAGGCCAAGATGGGGCTTGTTTCACAGGTCTTTCGCGAAGAAACGCTTAGCGGTCTGCCGGGTCACCTCGGCATTGGCCATACCCGCTACTCGACGATGGGCGGAAGCAAGGAATACAACGCCCAGCCGCTGCTTGCCAATGGTCAGCGCGGCCAAATCGCAGTAGGCCACAACGGCAACGTCATAAACGCAGCCGATCTCCGCATCGAGCTGGCCGAGGAGTTCGGGGCAACTTTCAACAAAACGTCCGATACGGAAGTTATTGCAGAGCTGTTCGCCAAGGCACCCGGTGCCAACTGGTTCGAGGTTTCGGCCTACGCCATGCGCCGCCTCAAGGGTGCGTACTCACTCGTGATAATGACGAAAGACCAGTTAATCGCCGTACGCGATCCGATAGGCATACGCCCGCTGTGCCTGGGAACGCTCAACGGCGGCTGGGTGGTCGCTTCCGAAACCGCGGCACTTGACAACCTTGGCGCAGAATTCGTAAGAGAGCTCGAACAGGGTGAAACTCTCGTCATCGATAAAGACGGCGTCAAGTCAAAGATCTGGTCGGGCGCCCGTCCCAACCACGCGATGTGCATTTTCGAGCAGATTTACTTTGCCCGCCCCGACAGCATATTGAACGGTGAGCTGGCATACGAAACCCGGCGGCGACTGGGAGCGGCAGTCTACAGGGAGCACCCGGTCGATGCCGATATCGTCGTCGGTATCCCAGATTCCTCCACCCCACATGCCGTCGGACTGGCGGCTGCGGCGAAAATCCCGTACGTAGAAGCGATAATCCGCAATCGCTATGTGGGACGAACGTTTATACAGCCCGATCAGCATTCTCGTTCCCAGGGAGTGAAGACCAAGTTTAACGCCATGCGCGGGGTAGTCGAAGGCAAGAGGTTACTGGTGGTGGACGACTCGATCGTTCGAAGCACAACCGTCACCCGCATCGTCAAGATGTTGCGAAAAGCCGGGGCCAAAGAGATCCACATGCGCGTCGCCTCACCGCCGATCAAGTCGACCTGCCATTTTGGCGTCGATATGGCCACACTCGGCGAACTGATTGCTTACAACAAGACAGTTGACGAGATACGCGACTATATCGGTGCCGACTCGCTCGCCTATCTCTCAGTAGAAGGGCTGCACCAGGCCGTGCGCGCACCGGATAAGACCTACTGCAACGGCTGTCTAACCGGTAAGTATCCGATTCCCGTACAACTTGAGATGAACAAACTGGAACTCGGAATTACGCAGGGTATCTAGTATCGCAGCGACGACTTCAGTCACCCGTTTTTCAAGTATCAAGAGTCCTCCGAATCGGCCCTTCCAAACGTATACTTATCGCCTGATTTTACGCACCTGTCCCGAATTATCGCAGCGTGTCTTACCTGAAAAAGTCAACGGGGACCCTCACGCATGACCAACCGTCCGGCAGCCAAGACCTACGCTGATGCAGGCGTGGACCTGGCAGCAGCAGCAGCCGTCAAGGACAGGATCAAGGCAATCGCAGCCGCCACGCTCGGCAGCGCCGTCATAGCTGGTCCCGGCGGCTTTGGCGGGGTGATCGACCCCGACCCCTCGGGCGATACGCTCCTTGTCGCCAGTACCGACGGCGTGGGCACAAAACTCCGTATCGCCGATGCGCTTGGCAGGCACGACACGGTCGGGGCAAGTATCGTAAATCACTGCATCAACGACATTCTCCCCGCCGGCGCGCGGCCGCTGTTCTTTCTCGACTACATCGGTCTGAGCCGCTTCGATCCCGACAAGATCGCAGAGATCGTCTCCGGCCTTGCGAGGGCGTGTGCCGATGCGGGCTGTGCGCTACTCGGCGGCGAGACTGCCACAATGCCCGACATCTATCACGGCAACGATTACGACCTTGCCGGGTTCATCGTCGGTACGGTCCGTAAAGACGCACTCTTGAAGCCTGAAAATACGCGGGCCGGCGATGTGATTTTGGGTCTGGCTTCAGACGGACTCCACACGAACGGATATTCACTGGTCAGATCGGTGTTCGATACCGACGAAAACCCGTCTGTACTCGCTACCAACGTTCCAGAAACATCACACACCCTGGGCGAACTGCTGCTGCGCCCCCACCTCAGCTACCTTGATGTAATCGGCCCGGTCCTCGGAAAAATTCGCGGGCTCGGCCACATTACCGGCGGCAGTTTCTACAAGAACATTCCGCGCGCGCTCGCCGACGGCCTCGGTGCTGATATCGACATTTCGACGTGGTCAGTCCCACCGCTGTTCGATTTCATCAAGGAGGTCGGGCACGTCGAAGACCGCGAGATGTTCAGCGTGTTCAACATGGGCGTCGGGATGACGATCATCGTCGAGCCGGGCCTTGCCGACGATGTGATTAACAGCATACCGGGGGCGTTCCGAATTGGTGAAGTCGTCGAGCGGGCACCGGTCGAAGAACGGACAAAGCTGATCGGGCTTTAGCCGAACTTTCTGTAATTCACAAGAATCAGATTAGAAACAACAGCGAAAAGGGAACGAGACCAATTTTGAGGGCGCTTCTATCCGCATACGACAGGACCGGACTGGTTGAATTCGCGAAGGAACTGGCGAGCGCCGGGTTTGAGCTGATCAGCACCGGCGGTACGGCGAACGAACTCAAATCCGCCGGGCTGGAAATTACAGAAGTCGCGGATGTGACAGGCGCACCCGAAATCCTTGATGGTCGGGTGAAGACGTTGCACCCCAGAATTCACGGTGGACTGCTCGGAAAGCGCAGCAACCCGGCGCACATCGAAGAGATGAAGCAACAGGGGATCGAGGGCATCGACGTAGTCGTGAACAACCTCTATCCGTTCCAGCAGACCATCGCAAACCCCAATGCTACGCTCGATGACGCGCTAGAAAACATCGATATCGGCGGTCCGGCCATGACCCGTGCTGCCGCAAAGAACTTCCCCGATGTCGTCATCATCGTCGACCCGTCCGACTACGAGCGCATTGGCGAAATGATCGTGTCGGACGCAGGAGTCTCACAGGATGAGCGCCGGGGTCTCGCCGCGAAGGCATTTCAGCACGTCGCCGCGTACGACACCCTGATATCCGCTTACCTGCGAGAGTCAGAAGCAACGAGTGAAGACAAGACAGCCCTTTTCCCCGAAGAGATCACCTTCGGGTGGAGGCGGGTAGCAGTTCCGCGCTACGGAGAGAACCCGCACCAGGCCGGAGGCATCTACGCAACACCCGGCGAAACTGGCGGAATCGTAAACGCCCGGCAACTGCACGGCATCGACATGTCGTATCTCAACTACTTCGACGCCGACGCCGCTTGGGTCGCCGTCAACTCGTTCGGAGTCGCCGATAAGCACTGTGTAGCGGTGGTCAAGCACGCCAATCCCTGTGGCCTCGCCATCGATACCGATCAGGCCGAGGCGTACCGCAAGGCCTACGCGGGCGATACGATGTCAGCGTTCGGCGGAATCGTCGGCTTCAACAACATCGTCACAGCAGAAACTGCCATCGCAATGAAGGGCGTTCTGTACGACGTGATCGTTGCCCTTGGCTATGAACCGGAAGCCCTCGAAATACTCCAGAAGCGCCGGCGTACCCGGGTGCTGGAAGTTGCACTCTCAGACACCCCGCTTCTCAATGTCCGCAACGTGACAGGCGGCGCACTCGTTCAGCAGCCCGACGATATCGCTGAAGTAGCGGCCGACTGGAAGGTCGTTACGAAGAAGTCGCCAACCGAACAGCAGCTGGCCGACATGGCCTTCGCGTGGAAGGCGTGTCAGCTGGTTCACTCGAATGCGATCGTGTTTGCTAAGGATTCGATGCTCAAGGGAATGGGTGCCGGTCAACCAAACCGGGCTATCAGCGTTTACCTCGCGGGTCGGGCGGCGGGCGACGACGCCTCCGGTTGCGTGATGGCCAGCGATGCCTACTTCCCGTTCCCTGATGGCATAGAGAACGCTGCGAAAGCAGGTGCCGTAGCGGTTGTTCAGCCCGGCGGATCGGTGAAAGACGGGGAAGTTATCGAAGCTGCCGACCGCCTCGGTCTCGTAATGCTCTTCACCGGCACACGACACTTTTTTCACTGATCTCGTGCCTCCGTCGCACAAACCCGACAAAAACTAAAACTGATCTCAACCCGATCTCACCAAATTCCTCATATGGCTGCAACTGTCGATATCGTCATACCGGTCCTCAACGAGGAAGTGGCTATCCCTTTCTGTATCGAAAAGCTGTACGCGTTTATCGACCAGCACCCCGAACGCGACTGGCGTGTGGTCGTCGCCGACAACGGTTCGAGCGACAGAACGACTGAGATAGCTACGGAACTGGCGGCCGTGTACCCGAAGTTATCGGTCTCGACGCTCGATCAGCGCGGCCGTGGCCGGGCTCTGAAAAAAGCCTGGACCGAGAGCGACGCAGATGTGCGGGTGTACATGGACGTTGATCTGTCGACCGATCTGATGTCGTTGCCGCTTCTGGTAGCGGCTGTCGCCGATGACGGGTACGAAGTTGCGATCGGCTCGCGGCTTATCAAAGGCTCGGAAGTTGTCGATCGGACCCTCAAGCGGGAGATCACTTCCCGCGGGTACAACATGCTCATACACATCTTCTTTCCATTTCCCGGATTCAAGGACGCGCAGTGCGGTTTCAAGGCGGTTTCAAGAAAAACCGCTGATAACCTGATCCCGCTAATTCGTGACAACGCATGGTTTTTCGACACGGAACTACTGTTGATCGCCGGTAAATCCGGTTACGGCATTAAGGAAATACCTGTTCACTGGGAGGACGACCCGGACACCCGTGTGAAGATTGCTTCCACGGCCTGGGAAGATGTGAAAGGCTTGCTCAGACTCAGGTTTAAAGGGCGCCCAACTCCGACATCGACGGCTTGACCGCTATTTCGGACGGTAGCTAGAGTTGATTACCCGCGCAGCCGCAAAGTAGATCTGCCCACCCCCAACCGCATTAAAACATGGCTACACCAGGCGATTTTAAGATCGCACGCTCGGTCCTCACCGGGTACACAGCTGATAACGAACTGCACAGGGCTTTGACCATCCTTCGGAACGAAGGCATCAATCCTGAAGTGGTCGTTGAGTTCGCGGCCGAACGCGACGGCATTTTCTGTGGTATCAACGAAGTAAAAACCCTGCTTGGCAGGGTGCTGCCAGAAACCGGCCGCGAGGTGTGGGCTCTGGACGAAGGTGTTGGGGTGGCCGGTGGCGAGGTGGCGCTCCGCATTCGTGCTCCGTACGCCTCCTTCGGTCTGTTCGAGACCGCGATCCTCGGAACCTTGGCGTCGTGCACCGGCTGGGCAACCGCGGCTGGCGAATGTGTAGATGCCGGCGGCGGCGTCCCGATAATCGGTTACGGTGCCCGCCATGTCCACCCGGAAGTGGTTGGGGTCATGGACTACGCAGCGGTAATAGGAGGATGCGTATCAAGCTCTTCAGTGGTCGGTCAGCAACTCCATGGGCTGATACCCTCGGGAACCATGCCACACTCGCTGGTGCTCCTGATGGGCGATACCGTTCGCTGCATGATGGCGTTCGACAAGCACATGCCGCCCGAGGTCCCCAGGGTTGCCCTTGTGGATACATTCAAAGACGAGACTGAAGAAGCTATGGACGTTGCAAAGGCGTTGCGTGAGCGGCTTCGCGGGATCCGGCTAGATACGCCTAAAGAGCGGGGCGGGGTGACGCCCGACCTGGTCCGCGAGATACGCGCACGATTGGACCAGGGTGGTTACAACCACGTAGAGATATTCGTAAGTGGTGGAATTACGCCCGATCGTATTCGGGGCTTCGTCGAGGCCGATGCGCCGGTCAATGTCTTTGCAGTTGGCTACTACATAGCCTCAGCAAGCCCGATTTCGTTCACTGCGGATATCAAGGAAATCGATGGCCGGAACGTGGCGAAACGGGGCCGTATACCAGGGCTTGCAGTGAATCTCAGGTTGACCCGGGTCCTCTAATCAGGCCCCGTAAGTTCCAGTCGGGCCACTTGTTTATGGGCAGATTGAACTTTCGCCCATTCAGCCAAGCGTGACCCAGCGACCCATACGATGCCTTTGTCCGATTCGACAATCGGCACCCGGTCACGCCAGCGTTCAGGCACCCCAGCACCCACAAAAAAATCCTGGAGTTTTACCTGCGGATCCATCCCCAGAGGCTGAAACCGATCTCCGTTTTTGCGGTTCCGCAGTCTTGGCGAGAGCTGTGCAATGGTCGGCGATGCGAATGTCACCCACGAGTTTTCGGGATCGAGATTGATCGGCCTGTCGACAATCGCCGCAATCATTTTGAAGCCACCGCCAAGCCCGGTGATGCCAGGAATCGATAATTCGGTGAGATCAAGCGGGTCTGGATAGGGACAGTCGTTGTCGGGGACAGTCCGGGAGCGGAAGCCGAAAGAGTCCTGATCAACGATAAAAGTAACCCCGTTGGGCAGATTGATTGAGGTTCCACTGCGACCGGCGAGGTGTTGGACCATGCTCTCAACATGCGATCGCTCGAGGTTATTGGAGTGGCCGACATGGTCGTCGTAGGTTCGCATCAACACCCTGGCGGTAAGAGTTGCCGGAAGGCTCAAGACGCTGGCCCGTGAGTATCGGCCCGGCGCGGGTCCACCCCCGGCCTGCTTGAGTGAGCGTTCGACTGCCCAATTCACGATCGACAGGTCGTCAGCCGCGTTTTCCGCAAGTCGTGCCAGCGCTTTCGACGAGCCCGGGATCGCCTTGTTTAGCTCTGGCAGCACGTCCAGCCTGATTCGGTTCCGGGTGTAATCCCGGCGGAAATTTGACTCGTCGACGACGGGCCGGACACCGATCTGATCGCTGTACTCTGCGCATTCTTCCCTCAAAATTCCAAGCATCGGCCGGAACGCGGTGACCTCAATTTCTGAATCCGGAATTTTTAGAGTCGAACGCGGTCTGATACTGGCGATCCCTTTGAGCCCGGAACCCCGACCGGCGTGCAGCAACACAGTCTCGGCCTGATCATCGAGCGTATGACCCGTGACAACCCCGTGAGCCGAATACATTTCGACGCTCTGCGACAGCGCCTCGTAGCGTAACTGCCGGGCGGCAGATTCGATCGAAACGTTTTTCTTTTTCGCGAGCCCCGGAACATCAACGCTGACCGCTTTGAATTCAACAACGCACAGTTCGGCTATTCGTTGTGCGATGCGTTCATTACGCTCTGATTCGCCAGACCGAATATTGTGGTTGACGTGTACCGCCCTCAGGTTGAAATTCCATTGATCGCGAAGTTCCGATAGAGCCCGAAGAAGCGCTGAAGAATCGGGTCCGCCTGAGAAAGCTACTACAAGGACCGCCCCGCGTGGTACCAATGCACGTTGGAGACCTGCTTCCAGTTGATCGAGGAATGTGGCGCCGTTAGACATCGGGTGTCGACTACCTTGTGACTTCCGAGACCTCAGTTACCCGCCGTACGCGAATGCTGGTGATCTTGGTTCCATCCACTTCGGCGATCTGCATTCTCAGGTTGCCGAATCGCACCCGTGACCCAATATCCGGCCGTTGTTGCGCTTGCTCAAGGAAAAATCCGGCGATGGTCTCATAATCGCCTTCAGGGATATCCAGACCCAGTTCATCATTGGCTTCACCGATCTCAAGACCGCCATCCAAAACGAACGTGTTTTCATTGACCGTGACGAAGCGGCGCTCAGGTTTTAACCCCTCTTCGCCGGTTCGGCCCACGATCTGTTCGACGAGACGCGTAAGTGTAATCAGCCCGGCGATACCGCCAAACTCATCGACGATAAGCGCCATCTTATGACCTGACTCCTGCATCTCCTCGAAAAGATCGTCCAGGCGTTTGGTTTCCGGAACGAAGTAAGTCTGGCGCATGAGGTTGATGACGGGTTGGTCGAAGTCGAGATTCGATTCGGACATCATCGCCAGAACGTCTTTTACCGAGAGGATTCCCACCACGTCATCGTGGTCGGTATCGAAAACCGGGAACCGTGTGTGCGGGGAAACCCGATACGAATTCATAAATTCCCTGAAAGTGGCCTCGGCTTGGACCCAGACGATATCGGGGCGCGGGGTCACCACGTCGCGAACTTCCATTTCCCCGAATCTGAAAATATTCTCAAGCATTTCACCGGTGGATTCTTCCACCGTACCCTCGGCCTCGCCAAGATCAATCAGCGTACGAAGTTCGCCCGGCGTGACAATCGGACTCGACCACGCCTCCTTCCCACCGAACAACCGCAAGATCGCTCGAGGGACCAGGGTGAATGCGAAGACCACCGGCCACGCAACTGTCATCATCATCAGCACAACCCGAGCCGTCGCGAGAGCCCAGCGTTCGGCTGCCATTACAGCCAACGTTTTCGGGGTCAACTCACCGACAATAACGATAGCTATGGTCGCTATTGCTGTGGCGACGACGGCTGAGAGGGCGGTAGGTTCCCCGCCACCAATGGTAGAGATGGCCAGGGTTGTCCCAACCGAGGCTACTGTGATGTTGAACAGGTTACCCAGGAGAAGGATCGTCCCGAAAAACCTCTCGTAATCATCGAATATTCGGATTACGAGTCGGGCCCGCTTGTCGCCCTCTTCACCGCGGTATTCAATCCTATAGCGGCTCGCGCCCAGTACAGCCGCCTCGGTAGCGCTGATAAACGCGCTTCCCAGTAGCCCGATGACAATAATCGCAATTGAAGCAGTCACTTGATTCCGGTCGGAACAACCCGGCCGTCAGATAATCAACAGGGAAAAAACAACGGGCTATTCCTGGCATCAAGTTTATCTGACTTATCGCCTGTCGCCGGGAAGGCGTTAATCACGGGGCGTAATCGAAACGCCCGGACGCAAGCGCGTACTCCGCCGGAGGCTGAAGATATTGCTATGACAGGGAGTGCCAGTCGGCCCACGCTGATCTATCGAGGTCAACTCGGCGTAGATGCCTCAGCGGTTCCGCCATCCGGAGCGGCACCGACGGGATCCGCCGTTTCTTTTTCGCCGCTGCGAATTCGGGCCTCGATTTGATCCCGAATGTCAGTATTTGCCTTCAGGAACTGACGTGTCGCTTCACGGCCCTGGCCGAGCCGGACGTCACCATACGAATAGAATGACCCGCTCTTCTTGATGGTGCCATTCTCGGTACCGAGGTCGATCAGGCTGCCTTCCTTGCTAATGCCGGAGTCGAAGAGGATCTCTATTTCAGCCTTCCGGAACGGGGGCGCAACCTTGTTCTTTACTACCCTCGCTCGCACGCGGTTGCCGATAATCTCCTGTCCAAGCTTGATCGCTTCGACCCTCCTGAGATCGATGCGGACCGAGCTGTAGAACTTCAGCGCCCGCCCGCCTGGCGTGACCTCGGGACTACCAAAAACCACTCCAACTTTTTCACGGAGCTGGTTGATGAAAATGCAGACCGTGTCAGTCTTGTGAATTATCGCGGTGAGCTTGCGCAATGCCTTCGACATGATCCGCGCCTGCAGACCGATCTGCATATCGCCCATGTCACCTTCCAGCTCCGCAAGTGGAACAAGTGCGGCAACGCTGTCCAGAACGATGATGTCAAGCGCACCGCTGCGGATGAGGTACTCAGTGATTTCAAGAGCCTGCTCTGCCGAATCGGGCTGTGAAATAAGGAGCTTATCGATATCGACACCCAGCACACGGGCGTAAGTCGGATCCATGGCGTGCTCAACATCGATGAACGCAGCCTGACCACCGGCAGCCTGGGCCTCGGCGATAACCGACATTGCCAGCGTCGATTTACCAGCAGATTCAGCACCGAAAATCTCGATTATACGACCCCGTGGAAGGCCACCGACCCCGAGCGCCAAATCCAGGGCAAGCGAACCGGTCGGAATCGAGTTGATCTTGCTAAGTGCCCCCGACTCCCCGAGCCGCATCACGGCACCGCGCCCGAATGCCTTCTCGATCTGTGCGAGCGCCAGCTCAAGGGTCTTATCTCGATCGCTAACGGTCCCGTTAACGGAGGCCTTTGCCTGTGCTTTCTTAACAGCCAACGTCGCTCTTCCTTATACGCTAGTTATCGGTCGGACTTGCAGGCCCGAGCAACCTGCATAGAGGCGCAGATTAGCACAAGCGTTCTAAAACTGCAACAGCCCTCTGGCACAACAATATCGTTCTCCCAGAGGTACTGTCGCGGCAGGAAAAGAAACTAGGACTCGGACCTGTTCTGTACAAAGTCGATGAAGGCCTGTGTGTGACGAGCACGCACCCGGTCTGTTTCGAATACAAGGTTTAGGTCCCGTTCGAGCGAGAGACCGTCGATTCGCACCGCGGTTACTTCGTCGGGCCGACTGTTTGCCGCCTGCACGGTAACGAACCCTATGCCCAGGTGCTGCGCGACCGCAGCGATCACGGCCTGCGTGCTTCCAAGGGTCATCGACACTTTATGCTCAGGTAGTTCCACTCCTGTCGAAGAAAGGGCCTGGACTACTGTCTGCCAGGTTCCTGAACCACCCTCACGCTCGATGATGTTCTCGCCTCGCAGTTGGTCGATCGTAATTGAACGTTGATCTGCAAACCGATGTTCATTCGATACCGCAAGAACTACCTCGTCCCTACCAACCGAAATCGCCGAGAACCCGACAGACGTTGACGGCATGCCCGAAAGTCCAAGATCGGCCTGGCGATCGCCAAGCATCCGCGCAACCTGTGCTGAGTCGGTAACCAATACTTCCACAGATATACCAGTGCGATCACCAGTAAACTCTGCCACCAGACCTGGAATTAAATACTCGGCTGGAGTGGTGCTCGCAACAATCCTGATGACCCCGGTGAGCGCTGACGGATCGGGTCCGAACCGAGACACGAGTGCGTCGAAGTCAGATATCGTGCGGATCGCGAAATTCATGGATTCGCGCCCGGCATCGGTCAGTATCGCACCGGTACCGCGCCTCTCAAGTAATCGAGTTCCCAATTCTCGTTCGAGTCGTTGGATCTGCCGGCTCAGTCCAGGTTGGCTCATCCCGAGGTGGTTTGCCGCACGTGTGAAACTTCCAGTTTCGGCCACCGCTTTCAGGGCCTCAAGCTCCGCGATATTCATTTTTCCCCACCTGCGATAGTGATTCTTAGGTTGGCATTTGTTACACGATATGCGATGCATACGACATCACAATCGCCATATTCAACTTACTCATATTAATGTCTGTGAACAGCCCCCGTAGGTGAGGATTCAGTAAAGTCCTTGAAACAATTAGTAACGACGGTTTCGTGATTGATTGCCGTTAGGGAGAAACTGACTAAACTGCTCATATATTTCATCCCGGCTTCCAATCCATCCTCAATCCGCACTGAGACCAGCGAAGCCCCGGTAGTGACGACCGGGGCTTCTCACGTACAGGTACGCGTTTATTGGATGATCAGGACGTCGCGGGCCTGGCCCCGAGCGTCATCGGGATTGCGATCTCGACACCGTCCCGGAATATCCCAACAACTATTTCGTCGTCTGGAGCCGTGTTCAGGGCCAGGTAGGCAATCAGGTCGTCCATCGACGACATCCTGATGGAATCGATCGAAACGATTACGTCACCGTCCCAGTTTTCAATGCCTGCAGAACCCGAGTCTTCCCGGATCCCGGCCTGATCGGCAGGCCCGCCCGGCGTAACCCTGATCACATACGCACCCGTTACGTCACCGGGAAGTCTGGCATCGCTGCGAATCCCAATGTTCACTTCGTCGCCACTGATCCCCATCAGCGAGTACTCGTGACGACCGTTTTCGATCAACGAAGGGACCACGCGCTTCACAAGATCAACAGGAACTGCGAACCCAACACCGGAATTCTGGCGAGAGTCGCTCCTGATCTGCGTGTTCACACCGATCACGGCTCCGTTCATGTCGAGCAACGGACCACCGGAGTTCCCCGGGTTGATTGCAGCGTCGGTCTGCACAACTGCAGGAATGCTGTAGAGCGAGAAGCCGCTCCTGAGAGTCCGACTGACCGCACTTACGATGCCTGTGGTCATCGTGAATTCCTCACCGAAAGGGTTGCCAAGTGCAATGGCCATCTCGCCTGGCCGAAGATCGGACGAGTTGCCAATGGCGATCGGAACGAGTTCGTGCTCGACTTTTTCAAGCTTGATGACAGCCAGGTCGGCATCGAGGTCGAATGCCACGATGCTGGCCGTATATTCACGACCGTTGAAGAACTTGGCGGTCAGAGAAGATGCACCCTGCACAACATGGTAATTCGTGACGACATGTCCGTCGGTATCCCACACAAAGCCCGATCCCGAGCCCTCGGCCTGCGACGTGCTGGCACGTATAAATACGATCGATTGGACGGCCTGCTCATACAGGTCGGCCAGGTGGTCGCCCTGGGCCGCAACTATTTCAGCAAACGTGAGTTCGCTGATCATCACTTCGGGAGTTACTTCCGGCGCAACTTCGGGAGAGTCCACTTCAGGCACCAACTCCTGCAACGCGTCGCCCGTAGGTTCGCTAACCTCGTATTCATCAAATATCGCCTCTATCGTGTCGCCAGGGTCATCTGCCACACTCGATTTCGTTGAGGTACTCGGTTCTGAACCGAAAGATTCAATCTCGCTGGACGGGGTGACACCGGTGGATTTGATATCGGGAGAATCGCCGTTGTCTGAGACCTGCTCGGTCGTGGGCGGTGTGAATACCGTCGAATCGACCGTGTCTGCTGCACCGCTGCACGCGACAGCCACCACCAGGGTCAGCGCGGCCAGCCCGCCCATCAGGAAGTTCTTGAGTTTGTGTGGCAGTTTCATGATGATCTTTTCGTCTGGACCGTGTACCCGATAGTGGCGAAAAACAGATAACGCAGGGATGGGGACCAGTTACTCCGGGCCCGGAATCGAGCCCTATCAAGTTAGTGAATAAGTGTCATCTAACCTACCGGGTCAATGTGAATCAATTTTGTGGATCGGAATGAATCCAATCTCCCAACCGTGCGTACACAGTTCAGGATTACTCTCCCCACATGCCGGTCCACCCATCAAATATCACTACCTCTGCCAGCCTGAGGCTATCGGCAGGCGGCGGTCCTTTCCGAACGCGAGTCCCGTAATTTTTACCCCTGGTGGCGATTGTCGCCGCTTGTATTCGTTGATGTCTATGAGACGAACTACCCGGCGCACAGTCGCTTCGGTCGCGCCGCCCTCTGATAGCGCCTGCTCTTTTTGCACGACCAGGTCAGGCGACATCCGCTCTTCGATATACATGTGAATGATGCGGTCCAGCTGGTCGTACGGCGGCAGGGTGTCCTCATCGATCTGGCCGGACCGCAGTTCCGCACTTGGCGGCTTATCGAAGATTGCCCGCGGGATAGGCGACCCCGGACCCCGCCTGTTGCGGTGGTCGCAAAGTTCGTAGACCAGCGTTTTCGGCACGTCTTTGATCACCGCGTACGCGCCCGCCATGTCGCCGTACAGAGTCGCGTACCCGATCGCCATTTCCGATTTGTTGCCCGTGGTCATCACCAGCCAGCCAAACTTGTTGGCTATCGACATCATCAGGTTTCCGCGGATGCGGGCCTGCATATTTTCCTCCGACAGGCCTGGCTCGGTGCCGTCGAACGCCTCGCACAACATCTCTTCGAACGCTCCGTGACCCGGCTCGATCGGAATCCTCCACAATTCAACACCCAGGCGAGAACACAGTTCTTCCGCATCGACGACGCTGCCTTCAGATGAATACCGCGACGGAAGGGCAACCCCGACAACGTTCTCTGCGCCTATCGCATCGACGGCAATCGCGGTGACCAGTGCCGAATCGATGCCTCCCGATACCGCTATCGCCACTTTCCCGAATCCGGTCTTCTTCAAATAGTCGGCGGTCCCCATGATCAGGGCCCGGTACACAGCCTCGAGCCGGTCCAGCCGGTGGATCGAAAGCTCGGGAAGTCGTGGCCTTCTTGCCGGTAGGGGGACATCCAACTCAACCACGCTCGCCACAGCAATTCCATCAAGCACGTCCTGCGGAACTGCCTGGGCCTGGTGGTTCAGCCGCAAGTTCTCAAGCGAACCGGTGTCGATATCGGCAACCAGCATCGATTCTTCAAATCGGGCAGCCGTGCCGATCAATTCCCCGCTCGGGCCGGCAAGCATGCTCCCGCCATCGAACACCAACTCGTCCTGGCCCCCGACCTGGTTTACGTATAGCGTGTATACGCGATTGCGGTGGGAAAGCCCGGTCACAATCTCGACCCGGTGTCCCTGCTTGCCCGATTCGTAAGGGGAAGCGTTCAGGTTGACGATGATTTGTGCACCGGCAGCACATTGAACTTCCGACGGTCCGACCGGTTCCCAGATGTCCTCACAAACGTTGACGCCAATCTTTATCCCGCGGATCGAGAGTACCGGGCATTCGTCCCCGGCGGTGAAGTAACGACGCTCATCGAACACACCGTAGTTTGGAAGGTGGATTTTCCGATAGGTAGCGACGATTTTCCGCTGGTGCAACACGGCAGCAGAATTGAATAGCTTGCCATCTTCGGACTCCACGAATCCGACCAGTGCCACGATGTCACCAACCAACAAGGCGACCTGGCCAAGCGCCGCCCTGTTCGCGGCAATGAAGTTGTCGTAGAGGACGAGGTCTTCAGGCGGATAACCGGTTATTGTCAGTTCAGGGAAGGCGACGAGATCGGCACCCTGCTCCTCGGCCAGCCCTATCCACTTCTCGATCAGCCGCGCATTGCCATCGATATCGCCAACCGCGGTGTTTATCTGGGCTGCCGCTACTCGAATTGTGCCCGTCGGAGCCGAACTGCCGACATCGGAAGTCATAGTGATCTGATTCTATCGCCGATACTGGTTGCCACTACCTGGCGTCAGTTGCCATGACCGGTGGACGGGCATAATCACTAACAGTAGGTAGCCGAGAGCTTCCCATCAAGAAGATGTCGATCTGCCGGGCGCAACGACGTCCGCTGGCGATCGCATGTACTACCAGCGATTGGCCCCGCTGCATATCGCCACACGCAAACACTTTTTCTAGGTTGGTTTTCAATGTGCCATCGGCTGCGACATTGCCTCGGGGGTCATATTCAACTCCGAGATCGTCCAGTAGACCGTCGTGCTGTGGCTGCATGAAACCCATCGCAAGAAAGACGGCTTCAGCCTCAATAGTGAATTCACTCCCCGGAACTTCGTTCATCTCGAAGCGCCCGTTCTCTTCGTCTTTGACCCACTCCACACGCGCACATTCCAGTAGCTTCAGATTGCCCTCGTCGTCGCCCACGAAGCGCTTCGTGGTCACGTTGAAGTCCCTGTCACCACCCTCTTCATGGGCGCTCGAAGTCCGGAATATCGTTGCCCACTGCGGCCACGGGTTGGTGTCGATGCGCGTCTCCGACGGTCGCGGCATGATCTCCATCTGGATGATGTTGGCAGCGCCCTGGCGATGCGCAGTGCCCAGGCAGTCGGCCCCGGTGTCACCCCCACCGATAATGACCACGTTCTTGCCATTCACATCGATGGTCTCTTCGGGTGAAAACTCCCGGCCTCGCAATTTGCGGTTTTGTTGAGTAAGGAACTCCATTGCGAAATGGACACCCTTGAGATCGCGCCCCTCGATCGGCAAATCCCGCGGGACGGTCGACCCACCGGAAAGACATACGGCTTCGAAATCGTCGAGCAACTCATCGTGCGCGATGTCGACTCCGACATCGATGTTCACGAGGAATTCGATGCCCTCGGCACGCATCTGTTCGACTCGTCGTTCGATGAAACGCTTCTCAAGTTTGAACTCAGGAATACCCAGCGACAGCAGACCGCCGATGTACTCGTTACGCTCAAACACAGTGACCGCGTGCCCCGCCCGCGCCAGTTGTTGCGCGGCCGCCAGGCCCGCGGGCCCCGATCCCACAACGGCAACCGTCTTTCCGGTTTTGATTTCTGCCGGTTCAGGCTTAATCCAGCCTTCGCGCCAGCCACGGTCCGCTATCGCCTTTTCGATCATTTCGATCGTTACCGGCTCCGAATTTATCGCAAGGGTGCATGACGATTCGCACGGGGCCGGGCAGATACGGCCTGTGAACTCCGGGAAGTTGTTCGTCGCGTGCAGATGCTCAATGGCCTCTTCCCAGTCACCGTGGTAGAGGAAATCGTTGAACTCCGGAATCAGGTTTCCGAGCGGACACCCGCTATTGCAGAACGGCACCCCGCAGTCCATGCATCGACTCGCCTGGCGACGTGCGTCCCCATCGCCCCACTCCAGGTACACCTCCTGCCAGTCGCCAGTCCGTGCGGTCTTATCGCGCCGTGCCGGAATCCGACGACTCGCCTCCATGAATCCCGTTACTTTACCCACGACTACCGACCTGTTCTTTCGAGCCGGCGGATCCGGAGGAACCAGGCATATCTCCAGTTCCGTTTCCTATGCCGTCGGCAGATGCCGCCGCAGCCCGCCTGCGCAACACCCTTGCGTAGTCTCTCGGGAACACCTTTTTGAACTGCTTTACTGTTGTCGGCCAATCGGCAAGTAACTTCTCGGCCAACTTGCTGCCGGTGTATTCGAAATGTTTCTGAATCATGCCTTTTAGCACGCGGTCGTCCTCTGAACCCGGTGTCACTTCGAGTAGGTCGGCAATTGCACTGTTGAAATGCTTCTTGAACGACCCATCGGGATCGATCACGTACGCAACGCCGCCACTCATACCCGCCCCGAAGTTGCGACCGGCCTCGCCGAGGACGGCCACCACCCCCCCAGTCATGTACTCGCAGCCGTGGTCTCCGATACCTTCCACGACGGCCGTCGCCGCCGAGTTACGGACTGCAAATCGCTCGCACGCAAGTCCATTTACATATACCTCGCCGCCTGTCGATCCGTACAGCGCAACGTTTCCAATTAGGATGTTGTCATCGGCCTCGTAAGGACTGCCTGTGGGCGGTGTAATAATCAACCTCCCGCCCGATAGACCCTTGCCGAAGTAATCGTTGGCATCGCCCTCGACCTTGAATGTCACGCCGCTTACCAGCCAGGCCCCAAAACTCTGGCCGGCCGATCCCTGGAACGTGAAGTTGATCGAGCCGTCCGGCAGACCTTCCTCACCGGTCTTCTTTGCTATAACCCCACTGAGAGCTGCCCCTACAGTTCGATTGCCGTTTTTGATCTCCAGGGTTTCGGTGACACTCTGGCCATTTTCGATTGCCGGCTGTGCCAGCTCGATTAACCTGTTATCGAGCGCCTTATCGAGACCGTGGTCCTGCAGCATCTGCTGGTACGGATGGTCGTCCGGCATTACCTCCGGCTTCATGATGATGGGCGAAAGATCAAGCGTCTTCGCCTTCCAGTGGTCGATGTCATCCCGCGCCTTCAGCTTGTCGACCCGTCCGATCATCTCGTTGACCGTCCGGAAACCCATCTCTGCCATGAGTTCGCGGAGACCCTCGGCAAGGAACATAAAGTAGTTCACAACCGCATCGGGTGTACCGGTGAACCTCTTGCGCAACTCGGGATCCTGCGTCGCAACACCCACTGAACATGTGTTCAGGTGGCACTTGCGCAACATGATGCAACCGATCGAGATCAGCGCTCCAGTAGCGATGCCCCATTCCTCGGCACCGAGCAACGCCGCGATGAGAACATCGCGCGGCGTCTTCATCTGACCGTCTGTCTGAACGACAATACGATCACGCAGGCCGTTGGCAACTAGCACCTGCTGGGTTTCGGCAAGCCCGAGCTCCCACGGCAGGCCCGCATGGCGGATCGAACTGAGCGGCGATGCCCCGGTTCCACCTGAGTCGCCTGAAATCAAAACCACGTCGCCCTTGCCCTTGGCAACACCGGCGGCAATGATTCCGACACCGGCCACCGAAACCAGCTTCACGTGAATACGTGAATCGGGGTTGACGTTTTTAAGATCGTGTATGAGCTGTGCGAGGTCCTCAATCGAGTAGATATCGTGGTGCGGCGGGGGAGATATCAACTCGACACCGGGAGTCGTTTTCCTGATGTAAGCGATATAGTCCGAAATTTTTGGTCCAGGAATTTCGCCACCTTCACCCGGCTTGGCACCCTGCGCCATCTTGATCTGCAGGTCCTGTGCATTGACCAGGTAGTTGGTCGTCACCCCGAACCGGCCAGAGGCGACCTGCTTCACGGCACTCGAACGTGAATCGCCGTTCGCTTCGAGAGTGAACCGCTCGGGGTCCTCTCCGCCCTCACCTGTGTTTGAACGCGCCTTTATTCGGTTGGTCGCCACCGCCAGGGTCTCGTGGGCCTCGCGGCTGATCGACCCGAGCGAAATCGCACCGGTTGCAAAACGCTCAACGATAATTTCGGCCGGCTCCACCTCATCGAGCGGAATCTCATCACCGAAAACGGGTTCCAGCATGTTCCTGATCGTGATGTGTTCGTTGCCTTCATCGTCCGAAGCCGCCGCGAACTGCCTGAACACGTCGCCGTCATTTCGCGTAACTGCGTCCTGCAAAAGCGCAATCGTGTCCGGGTTCCACATGTGGCGCTCACCGGTCGCCCGCCACAGGTAAAGACCGCCCAGGTCCAACTTGAGGTTCGAGGGAATGTTGTCGGGCGAGTAGGCGTACGAATGGTTGGCGAGCAGATCGAGCGCAACTTCCCGGGTGCCGATACCGCTGATGCGCGACACAGTCCAGGTGAAGAACTCGTCTACAAGTTCCTGCGAAAGCCCGAGCGCCTCGAAAATCTGGGCACCGATGTAGCCCTGAAGGGTAGAGATACCCATCTTGGCCATCGTCTTCACCACGCCTTCTTCGATAGCCTCGCGGAAGTTTTCCTCCGCCTTGTTCTGCAACGGAATCCGCTCCTCGGCAGTCGGGCGCATGCGTAGTCCGGCAATCGTTTCGAGGGCAAGGTAAGGGTTAACAGCCGATGCACCGTAGCCGAACAGGGTCGCAAAGTGATGCGCCTCGCGTGGTTCACCCGATTCTACGATGATGTCGGCCTGTGCCCGGTTGCGCTCTCGAATCAGGTGGTGATGGACCGCACCCGTTGCCAGTAGTGACGGGATGTACGCGTGCTCGCTGTCCACACCGCGGTCGGACAGGATCAGCAGGGTAAAACCATCCTCGATCGCTTTGCTGGCCTCTTCTCGAATGCGGTCGAGAGCTGCGTCGAGCGCCTTGGTGCCGTCTGCGACAGGGAAGAGAGTTGAGATGGTCCGGGCCTTCACACCCGGCAAATCCGAAGCCTTGATCTTTGCCAGCTCCGAATTCCTGAGTACCGGATGGTCGATTCTCAGCATGCGGCAATGCAGGGGGGTCGTCTCGAAAATGTTGGTACGTCTGCCCGCAGGGACCGCCCGCTGGGTAACCAACTGCTCACGGATGGCGTCGAGCGGCGGGTTTGAAACCTGGGCGAAGGCCTGCTTGAAGTAGGCGAACATGTTCTGGGGCTTGTCTGAAAGGACCGCGAGCGGCGCGTCATTGCCCATCGAGCCCTGCGGCTGGTGCGCGGTGATCGACATCGGGCGAATCAGCATGTCCAGGTCTTCCCGCGAATAGCCAAATGCCATTTGCCGACTGACAAGAGTTTCGATATCGTTGCCCGGCACACTGTCGGCCTCGGGCAGTGAATCGACAGTCGTCCGGTTTTCTTCGAGCCACTTCCCGTAAGGGTTTTGCGATGCGATCCGGTGAATGACTTCATCCGGCTCAACGATTCGCTGCTGCTTGAAATCGATCAGGAACATCCGCCCCGGCTCGAGACGCGAGCGGTACTTGATGTCCTCGGGTTGAATATCAAGTACACCGGTTTCCGAGGCCATCACCAGCAGGTCGTCTTTGGTTACCCAGTAACGGAACGGGCGCAGGCCGTTTCTATCGAGAACGGCACCGACCGCATCGCCATCGGTAAACACGACCATTGCGGGACCGTCCCACGGCTCCATGATGTTGCCGTGGTACTCGTAGAAATCCTTGACTGCCTGGGGCATCGACTCGTGGCCGTACCAGGCGGCGGGCATCAGCATCGCGGCCGTGTGCTCGACCGAACGACCTGTCATGCGAAGAAGCTCGAACACGTTGTCGAGCGAAGCGGTATCAGACGGGTCGTCAGATTCACATATTGGAGTCAGCTGATCGATCTTGTCGCCGAAGAACGGCGACTCGAGAGTGCGTTCTCTTGCCTGCATCCAGTTGCGATTGCCCCTCACAGTGTTGATTTCGCCGTTGTGGGCAAGCATCCGGTACGGGTGCGCAAGCTTCCACGAACCCAGCGTGTTGGTAGAAAAACGCGAATGGACCAGACCGAACGCAGTGACCATACGGGGATCGTGTAGATCGGGGAAAAACTCGCCGAGTTGATCGATCAGTAGCATGCCCTTGTAGATCAGGGTGCGTGACGACCAGGAACAGACGTAGAACTCGCGAAGCAGCACTTTGCGGGTTTCGGGGTCGGTCTCCGCGTAAAGAAACTGCTTTTCGGCCGTCTTTCGAGCCAGGTACAGGCTGCGCTCGAAATCGTCGCCTTCGACCCCGTCGGGTGCGCTAACAAACAGCTGAGCGATCCTCGGCATGATGGCACGTGCGGTAATCCCGATGGCATCTGGATTGTTCGGCACATTGCGCCACCCGAGCACCCGCATGCCGTTTTCAGTAGCTGCAAGTTCCAGGGCCGCGCGGGCTGCGGCATTCAGAGCGTCGTCGTTCGGCAGAAAGCACATCGCAACGCCGTATCGGCGCTCGCCCGGCAGGGTAAAACCTTCTTGCTCGGCGACGTTGCGCATAAAATCGTCGGGCATCTGAATGGTCATGCCTGCACCATCACCGGTCAGCGGATCAGCGCCCGCTGCCCCCCGGTGTCCGAGATTCACCAGCACTTCGAGCGCCTGGTCGATAATTTTGTGTGTGCGCTTTCCGGTGATGTTGGCAACCATTCCAACACCACAGGCATCGTGTTCCAGCTCGGGAACGTACAGCCCGCGTTCGGTGATGTCAGTGAAATCTGGCAATACCACTTCATGTCGAGTATCAAAATTATTCCGGGCTTCGGTCATACATCTCCTGATTAATCAAGGTTCGTCGTTTCGGGCCAGCGCGCCGACACTACAGCTGTCGGTATCTCTTCAGCTCGTAATCGGTTACTGCATTACTGAACTGCTGCCATTCGAGCCGCTTGTTCTCAAGGAAATTGTTCATCGCCGTCGTTCCAAGAGTCTGCGTAAGCAACTCGCTGTTCTCGGCGAGACGAATTGCCTCATCGAGCGTCCGCGGAAGTTTTGCGACACCGCGGTCACTCAGTTCCGCATCCGACATTCGGTACACGTTAGCCTCAAGCGGTTCGGGCAGCGGCATCTTCTTCTCGATGCCGTCAATTCCCGCAGCCAGCAGAACTGAAAATAGTAGATAAGGGTTGGCAGCGGAATCGGGAGCGCGGTATTCGACACGCACACTCTCTTCACGGCCGGGCCGGTATGTCGGTACCCGGATTAAATCACCGAAATTACCGGTTGTCCACGAAGCGAAAATCGGGGCTTCCAACCCGGGCAGCAGTCGTTTGTACGAATTGACCCACTGATTGGTAATCAGGCAGATATCGGCGGCATGGCGCATGAGCCCCGCGATGAACTGACGGCCAGTTTCTGAAAGATGCAATTCGGCGTCGGCATCGAAGAACGCATTCTCATCGCCCCTGAAGAGCGACATATGGGTGTGCATCCCCGAACCGTGCCGGTCGCCAAACGGACGGGGCATGAAAGTTGCATGACCGCCAGCTGCGGCAGCGATTTCCTTGGCCGCCACTTTGAACGTGATTACCGAATCGGCCATCGTCAGTGCATCCATGTGACGCAGATCGATCTCGTGCTGGCCGTTCCCAACCTCGTGATGGCTGTGCTTGACCGGGATGCCAATCTGCTCAAGTGTCAACACTGTATCGCGTCGCAGATCGGCCCCTGTGCCATCGACCGAAGTCTGGTCGAAATATCCGCTCTGGTCCATGCGAAGTTCGTCGTCCGCCCCCTGCAGGTCGTAGTAGTACTCGATTTCGGGTGCGACGTAAAAAGTCAGGCCCATTTCAGAAGTCCGCAGGATGTTTTTGCGCAAGATCTGGCGACCGTCCGCTATCGACGGCTCGCCGGTGGGCGTTTCGATGTCGCAGAACAACCTTGCGACTGAATTCTTACTTGGTCGCCACGGCAGCACCTGGAACGTGGAGGAATCTGGCATCGCTACCATGTCCGATTCGTCCGCCCGCGTCAGCCCCTCGATAGAAGCCCCATCGAAACTGGCCCCGTTCCGCAATACGCCTTCCAGTTCATCCACAGTGATTGCGAACCCCTTCAACGTGCCCAGGATATCCGTGAACCATAGGCGGATGAACTTCACGTCATGCTCGCGCGCCGACATTAAGACGTACTTGATAGCCTCTTCATCGTTTTCCGGTTTTGATCCCGGTAGCGTATTTTTTGTAGTTTGTGTCATGAGTTGAACGGTCCGATCAATCAGTGGTCGATCGAGATATCCGCACCGGCAGAACCGGCGCTCACTGTGTTTGCATTGTGAAATTGCGGGCTAATCAATTCTGCGCCCGTACGCGCGTGCCGCCCGCGCTTTGATGTTAACGAATTGTTTCAATATTTGAATTCCGATAGCAGATTCCTGTCGTCCCGGGCGACCCCCATTCGTTCACCGATACCTAAGCGATGCTTTGCGGTGAGCGGAAGCGGTAGCCCACATTCCACTGCGTTTCAATAAAGTGGTGAGTAACATCGTCGATCTTGCTCCGCAACCGCCGGATATGCACATCGACTGTCCTGGTGCCCCCGAAATAGTCGTACTCCCATACGCTTCGGAGCAGGGCTTCTCGGCTGAATACCCGGCCCGGGTTCGAGGCCAGGTACTTCAAAAGTTCGTACTCCTTATATGTCAGATCGAGCTTACGACCCCTCAGAGTCACCTCGTAGCGATCACAGTCGATGACAAGCTCGCCGTGCGTGATTGTGTTTGGTCCCTCGACCGGCGCATGTCGTGACATCGCCAGTTTCAATCGCTCCACAACCTCTTCCGGGGTGCACGGCAGAAAACATACTTCGATCTCAACACGCGCCGCGCTGATACCTTCGAGCGACACCACTGGCAGAATTACGACTACCGGCACACCTGCATCGGCAGCGGCGTGAACGAGGCCCGATGGGCCAGCAAGACCCGTTCCCCGAGCCCACACCAGCGCACCTTCCGCGATCGACGCAAGTTCATCTTTGCTGGTTTCCGGCGTGACCCTGATCAATTCGAGCGAAGAATCGATCGCGCCGACGCCCGCCACAAGGCGCTCGGATTCTGCATCTGTGAACCCCAGAAGGGCTATCGAACTCACCTCAATACACCCAAATTCACTAGCACGGCCAACGAAATCAACGTGCGTACGCCTGCGCGCACGTCCTCATATCCGGTCGGGCAGCAACGACGAAGCAACTCAGCATATTAGTTTGTGGCGAATTTCACAACCTTGTTTTGTCCCGGCAATCAAACCCGAGCTCCAGTCTGGCCGTCAGCACGTCGGTATGTGTGGCGCGCCATCTTTATCAATGCCGAAAAAAGTCGGAAAATCTCGTTGACTTGCTACTGCACTGGTTCGTATACTTACCGTTCGTGGCCTGAACCAAATCGGTCGGTCGCGTCTACTTGTGGCATTTTTTCTGGAGCAAATATTGCCCACTGTTAACCAACTCGTGCGCAACGGGCGCAAACATAAGCGACGTAAGCCTAAGACGCCCGCGCTGCGCTACGCATTTAACACATTTGCCAACAAGCAGGTCGAACTGAAAAAGGGCAGCCCGCAGAAGCGTGGCGTGTGCCTTCAGGTTCGGACTGTCACCCCGAAGAAGCCGAACTCGGCCCTTCGCAAAGTAGCGCGCGTACGTCTTAGTAACGGCATGGAAGTCACGGCTTACATTCCGGGTGAAGGCCACAACCTGCAGGAACACTCAGTCGTGCTCATCCGCGGCGGCAAGGTTCCCGATCTTCCGGGCGTTCGATATCACATCGTACGCGGAACGCTCGACACATCCGGTGTTGAGGACCGAAAACGCGGTCGAAGTAAGTACGGTACGACGAAGAGCTAATAAAAAGAAAACACGGTAATTGCAGCCGCCTCTCTGAAAGTTGGATAGGCGGCTTGGTTTGCCAGCGACATTGTTGGGCCGGCAAAGAAATATGAAGACCGCCTAGAGGCTACTATGCCGACGGCAAGAGAAGAAGAAACGAAATGTCACGCAGGCGCCGCGCACAGCGCAGAAACATAGCCCCGGACCCACAGTACGGGAGCGTGGAACTCACCCGCTTTATCAACCGACTTATGATCGGTGGTAAAAAGTCGGTGGCTCAGCGCGCTATGTACAACGCCCTCGGAATGCTCGAAAAAGAAACCAACCGGCCCGGCCTTGAGGTTTTCGAGCAGGCCGTGCGGAACGTAATGCCGGCATTGGAAGTCAAGCCCCGCCGAGTGGGTGGAGCAACTTACCAGGTACCGGTGGAAGTTCGCCCGGAACGCAGGGGCGCTCTGGCCCAGCGGTGGCTCATTACCGCAGCACGCGAACGATCGGGTCGGCCAATTGCCGACCGGTTGTACGCCGAACTGCTCGAAGCCTCTCGCGGCGGCGGTGTCGCCGTGAGGAGACGTGAAGACCTTCACAGGATGGCTGAAGCGAACAGGGCTTTTGTTCACTATCGCTGGTAGGGACCAGCAGAAATAATTCAGCCGCAAAACCGCTCCGATGGTTCACCCACGGGGACGGAACGAATGGCAACCGGGATGACCACAATATCTGCAAAGAAAACCGACCTCAAAAAAGTTCGGAACATAGGCTTCATAGCCCACATCGACGCTGGCAAGACCACTGTGACCGAACGCGTGCTGTTCTTGACCGGTGAGACGTACAAAATTGGCAACATCGATGAAGGCACGACGGTCATGGATTTCATGTCGCTCGAACGCGAGCGCGGGATCACCATCGGCTCAGCCGCCACGAACGCCCAGTGGGACGGCTACCAGATCAACATTATCGATACTCCCGGTCACGTCGACTTCACGGCAGAAGTAGAGCGCAGCCTGCGGGTGCTCGATGGCGGCGTCGTCGTATTGGAGTCCGTCTCGGGTGTGCAGCCCCAGTCAGAAACGGTCTGGCGCCAGGCCAACACATACGAAGTTCCCCGACTCATATTTATCAACAAGATGGACCGGCTGGGTGCCAACTTCGAATACGCCGTAGAGACGATCCACGACCGCCTCGGCGCCAACGCAGTCCCAATTCAGATACCCATGGGCGCGGAATCGTATTTCCGTGGTCTGATCGACCTCGTTGCGCGAAAGGCGTATCTATACGAAACGCCCGAAGCCATCGAGCATGTAATTACCGACATCCCCACCGAGTATGAAGAAGCCGCCGAAGCCGCCCGGATGCACCTGGTAGAAAAGGTTGCCGAAACTGACGACGACCTGATGATGAAGTTCCTCGAAGAAGAGGAAATTACCGAAGTCGAACTCAAAACCGCACTCAGGGCCGCGACAGTTGCGCTGAAGATATTCCCGGTGTGCGTCGGATCGGCACTCCGGCACCGCGGGATCCACCCGCTTCTCGATGCCGTCGTCGACTACCTACCCTCTCCGCTCGACGTCTCGGCCATCAAAGGCGTCGACCCAGCCGACGAGTCCGTCTCTATTGAGCGAAAACCTTCAGTTGACGACCCGCTGGCGGCCCTGGCCTTCAAAGTTGTTACCGACCCCCACGTAGGGCGGCTCATTTACCTGCGAATTTACTCGGGCGTGCTCGAGGCCGGCAAGACCGTTTACAACACGACCACAAAGACGCGTGAACGGGTTGGCCGGCTGATGGTGATGCACGCCGATTCCAGAGAAGAAAAGAAATCGGCGGGCCCGGGCGAAATCGTTGCGGCGATCGGCCTGAAAGACACGTCGACCGGGCAGACCCTCTGTCCGCAGGACGCCCAGATTACTCTCGAGAAAATTACCTTCCCCGACCCCGTACTCTCAGTGGCTGTTGAGCCGAAGACGCGCAGCGACCAGGAAAAAATGTCGACTGCCCTGCTCCGGCTCGCCGACGAAGACCCGACACTCGTCGTTTCGAGCGACGAAGAGAGCGGCCAGATCATCCTTGCCGGAATGGGCGAACTTCACCTCGAGGTCATAGTCGAACGAATGCGCCGGGAATTTAATGTCGATGCCACCGTAGGCGCCCCCCGGGTCGCCTACCGTGAGACCATCACAAAAACGGCCACCGCGCAGGGCAAGCTGGTACGTCAGACAGGTGGTCACGGCCAGTTCGGTGATTGCACGCTACGACTCGAACCGCTCGCGACCGGAGAAGGCTTGCAGTTTGAATCTGAAATTACAGGCTCGACTTTGCCACGCGAATACTTCAGGCCAATCGAGCAGGGCTTCCGCGAAGCCGCCCGGTCCGGCGTCATCGCGGGCTATCCGGTCGTGGATATGAAAGCGGTACTCATCGACGGGTCGTACCACGAGGTCGACTCTTCGGAAATGGCCTTCAAAGTGGCCGCCTCGATGGCGTTCAAGTCCGCAATGAACAAAGGCAAGCCAGCGCTGCTCGAGCCGATCATGAAGATCGAAGTTGTGACTCCGTCCGAGTACCTCGGAGACGTACTCGGCGACTTGAACTCCAGGCGATCACAGGTACAGGCCATGGATGCCCGCGGTACCACGCAGGTTGTGACTGCGTTTATCCCGCTCGCCGAAACGTTCCAGTACGCAACCCATGTGCGATCAATCACCACCGGTCGTGCCAGCTTTGCAATGGAGCTGGACCACTATTCACCGGTACCCAGAAATGTTGCAGAGAAAGTGACAGGAATCTAAGTAATGCCAGGACAGAAGATTCGAATAGTCCTCAAGGCATTCGATCACCGCGTGCTCGATATCTCGGCCCAGCAGATTATGGAAACTGCCGAGCGGACTGGTGCGCAGACGGCCGGACCGGTGCCGTTGCCAACGGCAATTCGCCGATTCGCAGTCATTCGGGGACCACACGTTCACAAAGATTCTCGAGAGTATTTTGAACTGCGCATTCACAAACGCCTCATCGACATTCTCGAACCCAGCTCGAAAACAATCGACTCACTGACCCGGCTCAACGTCCCCGCTGGCGTTGATATCGCAATCAAACTCTAGGCTGAACGGCAAGCAAGTAAACGAAATGACTATCGCTGGACTTCTCGGTCGAAAGATCGGAATGACAACCTACTATCACGAAGACGGAACCGCTGAATCGGTTACGGCAGTTGAAGTCGGGCCCTGTGTCGTCACCCAGGTGAAGACGGAAGCCCGCGACGGCTACGAGGCTGTCCAGCTCGGGTTTGGTTCTGCTCGCAGGCTGAACTCACCAGAAGCCGGCCACCAGAACCGGTCAGGTAGAAGGTTCACGCACCTGCAGGAGTTCGGCGTCGACGACCTTTCCGAATTTGAAGTCGGTCAGGAAATCAAGGCCGATGTATTTGAAGTTGGAGAGCCAATCAAGGTGATCGGCACCTCCAAGGGCAAGGGTTTCAGCGGTGTTGTACGCCGCTGGGGCTTCAGGGGCGGCCCGAAGACACACGGTCAGTCCGACCGTCACCGCTCCCCCGGTTCAATCGGAGCCGGTACCTCACCGGGACGTGTCTGGCCCGGCACAAAAATGGCCGGCCACTACGGTGTCGACAGGGTCACTGTCAAAGGACTAAAAATCGTAGCGACCGACCCCGAAAAGAACGTCGTGCTTGTACGGGGCCCAATTCCGGGCGCAAATAACGGTATCGTTAGAATTGAGAAGCAGAGCAACTAATGGATCTGCAGGTAAAAGACAGCAAGGGCAAAGTCGTCGGGTCCGTTGAGGCCAGCGACACGGTTTGGGGCGCAGCCAGCAACGACGTTTTGCTGCATCAGGCCGTGCTCGCCCAACAGGCAAACAAACGACGGGGTACGCAAGATACCCAGACACGGGCGGAAGTAAGCTTCTCAACCCGCAAAATTCGGCCCCAGAAGGGAACCGGCCAGGCACGGCAGGGTAGCCGACGGTCACCGGTCAGAGTCGGCGGTGGCGTGGCGCATGGTCCGCACCCCCGCAGCTTCCGACAGCGACTGCCAAAGAAGATGCGCAGGCAGGCGCTCCGAATCGCCATTTCTGACAAGGTCAGGGAAGACGCGGTTACAGTCATCGACGCGATCAAGGTCGAAGTGCCAAAGAGCAGCGTCATACGTGACATCGTGGCCGCATTCGATCTTTCGGGCCGAACGCTGATAGTCACCGGTGCAACGGACCAGAACGTAGTCAAATCGGCAAGCAATTTACCGGGCATCGAAGTCCAGGCTGCCGCGCTTATGAACCCGCTTGAAGCCACCACCGCTTCAAACCTGATCTTCACCCAGGAAGCCATCGCGACGATCGACGGCCTCTGGGGATCGGCCGGGGGTGAGAAGTAATGGAAAACGCACGCATCCTGAAACGACCGATCGTTACCGAAAAGAGCACCATCCTCGGTGAATCAGGACGATACGTATTTGAAGTTGACACCAGTGCGACCAAGCGCGACATCGCAAGGGCAGTCGAGTGGGCCTTCGATGTCAAGGTCGTCAAGGTGAACACCCTGACAGTACCGGGCAAAGTGAAGCGCTACGGTCGACGGCCATCCAAGCGGCCCGACTGGAAGAAAGCCATCGTATCGTTGTCTGCCGGCGATTCCATCCAGTTGTTTGAGGGAGCCTAAGGGATGGGCCTGAAAAAATTTAAACCTACATCTCCAGGTCGCCGCGATACTATCGCCGACGATTTCAAGGACATCACCAAAGGCAAGCCCGAAAAGTCGCTGCTTGCGCCGCTCTTCAAAAAAGGCGGTCGCAACAACCACGGTCGAGTGACAGTTCGCCATCGCGGCGGCGGACACAAGCGCCGTTACAGGATCATCGACTTTAAACGCGATAAGTCAGGTGACGCCACGGTAATGTCGATCGAGTACGACCCCAACCGTTCGGCTAGGATCGCCCTCGTGGTGTACGAAGACGGCACGAAGCGTTACATCGTTGCACCAAACGGCGTGACCGATGGCGATATCGTCCAGAGTGGCGACGATGTTCCGGTTACAACAGGTAACAGCAGGTCGCTGGGCTCGCTCCCAACGGGAACCCAGGTGCACAACATCGAAATGGCTCCCGGCAAGGGCGGCCAGATGGTGAAGAGCGCAGGCGCGGTCGCACAAGTGATGGCACACGAAGAGGGCTACACCCTCGTCAGGCTCCCGTCGGGTGAAATGCGCCGACTGCTCAGCAACTGTCTTGCCACCGTTGGACAGGTATCTAACCTCGATCACAAAAACGAAAAACTGGGCAAGGCCGGTCGAAACCGCCACCGTGGTCGTCGTCCCACCGTTCGTGGTTCAGCCATGAGCCCCAACGCCCACCCGCATGGCGGTGGCGAAGGCCGCGCCGGAATCGGCATGCCGGGCCCGAAGACCCCGTGGGGCAAGCCTGCGCTCGGCAAGCGCACACGCCGCAACAAGAGCACAAACAAACACATTCTCAGGCGGAGGTATGACCGCTAAAAAACCGTCGGTCTTCTAAGTAACAGATGTCAAGGTCAATCAAAAAGGGTCCGTACGTCGACCCGAAGCTGATGAAAAAGGTGGGAGCAATCCGCCGGAGCGGCTCACGCAACGTGATTCGCACATGGGCGCGATCCTCGATGATCATGCCAGAAATGGTTGGTCTGACAATCGCGGTCCACGATGGTCGCAGGTTCATGCCCATCCTCATGACTGAAAACATGGTTGGCCACCGGCTCGGCGAATTCGCACCGACCCGCACATTCCGGGGCCACGTCGGTAGGTCCGATAGGACAACGGGTTAGCCTTGGCCATTGCAAGAACAAAAAACGTAGGTATTTCTGATTACAAACTGCGGCTAGTAATTGATCAGATCAGAGGCAAAATGGTTACTGATGCAGTTCCCATGCTGCGTTACCTGACCAGCCCGGCCGCCGCTGAAATTCTCAAGATTCTCAACGCAGCTACCGCTAACGCCGAACACAACGATCTCCAGTCACGCGAAGACCTGAAGATTGTTCGGATTACAGCCGATAAAGCGACCTGGATCAGGCGGTTCAGGCCGAAGGCACGGGGTCGCGTCGGGGCGTTCGACAGGCCAACATCTAATATCACCATTGAAGTCGACGAGGTAAGGGACTAGGAATGGGTCAGAAGACACACCCGATCGGGTTCCGGCTCGGAGGGGTACAGGACTGGCGAGCGCACTGGTTTGCCAACAAGGCATCGGACTACCGGCGTCTGACGGAGGAAGATCAGGAGATACGCAGCCTGATCCGTATTCGCTACGCTGAATCTGGCGCAATATCTCGCGTTGAAATTGAGCGCGGCGCACAGGACCTGGTCGTTACGATCTATACTGCCCGTCCCGGGATAATTATCGGCCGCGGGGGTACCCGGGTCGACGAACTCCGGGCCGACCTCGAAAAGCTCACCGAGAAACGGGCACGCCTGAACATCCAGGAAATTCGCCAGCCCGAACTCGATGCGACCCTGGTCGGCGAGTCGATTGCCGAACAGCTCGAACGCCGCGTCGCCTACAGGAGGGCGGTCCGACTCGCCATGCAACGCACGATGCAGTCGGGCGCACTTGGCATCAAGGTTGTCGTAGCCGGCCGACTCGGTGGTGCGGAGATCGCCCGGACCGACAAACAGAAGGAAGGTCGGACACCGCTTCACACGCTGAGGGCGCAGATAGATTTTGCAGTATCTGAAGCAAAGACGACCTTCGGCGTCATCGGAATCAAGGTCTGGATCTACACCGGCGACATGATTCCATCGGCCGAAAATCTCCGTGCCCGCTCCATGGCCCGCCTCTCCTTAGGTGAGAGCCAAGAAGGCCAGGGTCAGGCGTCCGGCGAACGTGGAGGCAACCGGGGTTCGTCGTCTTCACGTGGCGGCGGCGGAAACGGCAGTAGCGGCTCGAGAGCAAGTGGGAGCGAAGGCTAACCATGCTTCAGCCAAAACGCACTAAATACCGCAAAGAACACCGCGGCCGCATGAACGGGATACGGACCCGCGGCTCGACGATGGTCTACGGAGAGTTCGGCCTCAAGGCGGAAGGTCCCGGCTGGGTTACCGCTCGTGAGATCGAAGCTGCGCGGCGCGCCGTCACAGGGTACGTACAACGTGGAGGTCAACTGTGGGTCCGATTGTTCCCAGCCAAGCCGGTGAGCGGCCGTCCGGCCGAAACTCGAATGGGCGGCGGCAAAGGTGCCGTCGATCACTGGGTAGCTGTTGTACGACGGGGGCGAATGCTCTACGAAATTGCCGACGTACCTGAAGATGCAGCACGCGAAGCCCTGAGGCGAGCTGCCCACAAACTTTCGATCCCAACCCGGATCGTAGCTCGGAGCGACGAATTTTAAGAAAGCCCGGCCAACGCCCACCCAGCAAATTGTTGGCGGCGTGAGTTATTACTGGCAGGATGCGGGAGGAACTGATTAGACGATGCGGATTGGCGAAGTAAGAGAACTGGACGACACTGAACTCGATAAAGAGCTCGGCGAACAGGAGCGCGGCCTGATGAACCTCAGGTTCCGCAAGGCGACTCTCCAACTCACTAACACCAACGAACTGAAAAGTGCCCGGAAAACCATCGCTCGCATCAAGACTGTTCTCCGAGAACGGGCAATCACACTCGAACTGGAATCCGAGCATCCTCGCGCAGAGAAGCCCGCCGATATTTCGACTGAAACCGATAACGACACTGTAATAGAGAACGAAGGAGAATAGGTTGGCGCGCAAACAGCGGACCGGCACTGTTCTGAACGACACAAACGAAAAGAGCGTCGTGGTCGGCGTCACCTGGTTGCAACGCGACCGAATTTACAAGAAGGCGCGCCGCAAACAGACGAAATTCGTCGTCCACGACGAACAGAACTCAGCGACCGTGGGCGATCGCGTATTGATCGAAGAGTCCCGCCCCATTTCCCGCTCCAAGCGCTGGCGCCTGGTCGAGATATTGAAAAAAGTCGATGTCGCCGAAGTCCAGCCTTCGGATATCGATTCCGAGGCCGTCCTCTCGGGCACTGCAGAGACTGATGAGTCCGGGAACTAATACAAGATGATTCAGCGAGAAACAAGACTAAAAGTCGCCGACAACTCCGGTGCGCGTGAGGTGCTGTGCATCAACATCGTGGGCGGGAGTGCGCGCCGCTACGCGTCGCTTGGCGATGTGATCACCTGCACCGTGAAAGATGCACAACCGGGCGGCACGATAAAAATGCACCAGGTCGTAAGAGCGGTCGTGGTGCGGACCTCCAAAGAAGTCCGAAGGCCCGATGGTTCGTACATCCGGTTCGACGATAATGCTTGTGTGATTATCGGCGAGGATCAGAACCCCAGTGGCACGCGAATATTCGGCCCGGTGGCACGTGAACTGCGAAACAGGCAGTTCATGCGCATTGTTTCACTGGCACCGGAGGTGCTGTGATCATGAGTCAAACCCGAATAAAACGGGACGACGAAGTTCTCGTCATCTCCGGAAAAGACAAAGGCAAACGCGGAACCGTTATCCGGGTGCTCCCGGGCCAAAACCGCGTTGTCGTAGAAGGCGTCAACCTGTCGGTTCGCCACCTGTCGGCCCGTCAGGGCGTGGCACAGACCGGCATCGTCCAGAGTGAATCGCCGATGTCACTATCGAATGTAATGCTCATCGACCCCGAGACCGGTAACGCCGGTCGAACAGGTCAGAAGGTCCTCGAAGACGGGACGAAAGTAAGGGTGGTCAAGAGTGGCAAACGCTCCTGACAGCAACACAAAAGAAGATCAGGTAGCCG
Organism: uncultured Dehalococcoidia bacterium; assembly: GCA_913048295.1. Classification (GTDB taxonomy): domain Bacteria; phylum Chloroflexota; class Dehalococcoidia; order Lucifugimonadales; family Lucifugimonadaceae; genus Lucifugimonas. The sequence continues at coordinate 19,538 of CAJWWK010000001.1, read as the reverse complement.
AGGCTAAGGTCGCAAAGCCTTCCGCCGCCAAAAAACCTGCAGCAAAAAAGGCCGCAGCTAAGAAGCCGACTCCCAAAAAGGCCGCGGCAAAGAAGCCAGCCGCTAGTAAAGCCGCCGCCAAAACAGATGCTAAGACCGAGGTCAGGCCCGGTAAATCTGAATCGGCAAAGCCCGCGGCGTCCGAGAAAGCAGTGATAGTCGTCAACGTGCCGCGCATGAAACAGGTCTATCGCGACGACGTGGTTACGGTGCTGATTCGCGAATTCGGATACAGCAACCCGATGCAGGTGCCGTCAATCGAGAAAATTATTATTAATATTGGGCTTGGCGAAGCGCTCGATAGTAACTCGGCCGTGGGTGCTGCAACCGGCGACCTGCAGAAGATAACCGGGCAGAAACCAACTGAAAATCGCGCAAGAATGTCAATCGCGAACTTTAAGCTTCGTGAAGGTTCGGTAGTCGGCACATCTGTCACACTGCGCGCCCAGCGCATGTGGCAGTTCTTCGACCGGCTTGTGAATATCACCCTCCCACGTACCCGTGACTTCAGAGGGATCAGCCGGACGGCGTTCGATGGCCGCGGCAACTATTCGCTGGGACTCCGCGATCAATCTACCTTCCCGGAGATTGACTACAATGAAATCGACCGGATTCGTGGCCTGCAGGTGACGATCGTGACAACTGCACACACCGATGAAGAGGGGCGCAGGCTCCTCGAACTACTGGGTATGCCGTTCATGCACGTCGATGAACCGGTAGTCACCTATTAATTCATTTGGCTAAACCGCCTGGAGATATCTGTATTGGCTAAGAAGTCGATGATCGAAAGAGAAAAGCGCCGCCAGAGACTGGTCGATGCTTACGCCGAAAAACGAAGCGAATTTCGCAAGATTTCGGTCGATATTAACCGAACTCCCGAAGAACGGTTCGCAGCTCGACAGGAACTTGCAAAGCTACCTCGAAACTCGGCAAAAATCCGATTGCGAAACCGCTGTGCCGTCACAGGCCGACCACGGGGATACATGCGCTTCTTTGGCCTCTCACGAATCACATTCCGCGATCTTGCGCTGAAGGGCGAACTGCCCGGAATCCGCAAGGGAAGCCTGTAATTACAGCTGACTACTAAGAGAATCGATCAAGATGCCAGTAACAGATCCCATATCCGACATGCTCACCCGTATCCGTAACGCGGTCCAGGTGAGGCATGAGGCCGTCGAAGTCCCCGCTTCACGGATGAAATCCTCACTGCTAAAGCTCTTATCCGATGAGGGCTTTATTACCAGTTTCAAGTCAGTAGACGAAGATTCTGTAAATAAAAAACTCGAAGTTCAACTTCGGTACTACGAAGATAAGACCCCGGTCATCCAGGGTTTGAAGCGGGTCAGCAAACCCGGCCTCAGGGTTTACGTTGGAAAGAACGAAGTGCCTAGGTACTTCGGCGGTATCGGGGTCGGATTCATGTCTACCTCCAAAGGTGTGATGACAGGCCAGCAGGCGCGCCGACAGGGAGTCGGCGGTGAACTGCTTTTCTACGTCTGGTAAAAACGAACCGGACAGTTGTTTCTAAATTCATTTACGAGAGAAAATCTGACGTGTCTCGAATAGGTAAAACCCCAATCACCGTGCCCGGCGGCGTCGACGTAAAAGTCGATGGCACTACTGTCACGGTTAAAGGCAAGATCGGCGAACTTACCCGAACCCTGCCAGCCACTATGAAAATTGACCTCACCGACGGGGTTATTACGGTCGCGCGTCCAAACGACGAACCCGATCAGCGAGCGCTGCACGGCCTTACTCGCAGCCTGCTGAACAACATGGTGATCGGATGCTCCGACGGCTTCTCAAAGCGACTCGAACTAATCGGCACTGGTTACCGTGTGCAACAAAAGGGCAAAGGGCTGGAAGTCAACGTCGGTTACTCGCACCCAGTTTTCGTCGACCCGATCGGCGACAACACCCTCGTTGCCGATGGTCAGACGTTTATTGTTATCAGCGGGCCGAGCAAAGAAGACGTGGGCGAGCAGGCCGCACAGATACGAAAAGTCCGCAAGCCGAATCCCTACACCGGAAAAGGCATTAAATATTCAGACGAAGTAATCCGACGTAAGGCTGGTAAGACGGCCGTCTCCACGGGTGTGTAAACAATGGGCAGCAATAAATTCGATACAAGGAAGCGGTGGATCAGGCACAGGCGCGTGCGAAAAAACGTGCGCGGCATCGCCGACCGACCGCGACTCGCGGTTTTCCGTAGCAGTAATCACATCTACGCCCAGATTATCGATGATGAACGCGGCCACACTCTGGCTTCGGCAACCTCTCTCGAACTGAAATCTGGTGACACGAAAACCGTTGTCGCCAAAGCGGTGGGTGAGTTAGTTGCAAAGCAGGCGCTCGCGGCAGGGGTCACGAAGGTCGTTTTCGACCGCGGCGGTTACAAATATCACGGCCGGGTTAAGGCATTAGCCGACGCAGCCCGCTCGGAAGGACTTAGCTTCTAAATGGTTTCCACTCAGAACAAAGGACGCGGAGGCCCTCGCGGGGGCGGCGATTCCGGTGGACGCGGCGGGCGAGGTCCGGGCGGCCCCGGTGGTGGTGGCGGACGAGGTCCGGGCGGCCCCGGTGGTGGTGGCGGACGCGGCCAAGGTGGTGGACGTGGACCAGGTGGCGACCGCAGAGGACGCCGACCGCGACGAGAAGAAGAAGATTCAGGCCTCGTCGAGCGCGTCGTCAAAATTCGACGTGTATCGAAGGTCGTCAAGGGCGGCCGAAACCTCACATTTAACGCAATGGTCGTTGTTGGCGACGGCAACGGCAATGTTGGTGCAGCTCTCGGGAAAGCCGGTGCGGTTCCAGATGCCGTTCGCAAAGGAACGACGTACGCCAAGAAAGCGATGAAGCACGTCACTCTTAATGGCCCGACGATCCCGCACCCGGTCACGACCAAGTTCTCGGGCGCAAAGGTACTTCTGAAACCTGCAGCCCCCGGCACCGGCGTAATCGCAGGTGGAGGAGTTCGAGCCGTAATGGAAGCCGTCGGTGTGAAAGACGTGCTTTCCAAGACCTTCGGGTCGCCAAACGTAATCAATATTGTCAAGGCCACACTCGAAGCGCTCGATCAACTTCGCGACCCTGTCGCAACTGTTGAACGACGCAAAGGTGGAACCAAGCCAGGCGACGAAACTGCCTCGTAGCTAGGTCAGGATTAACATGGCAAAACTACGCATTACACAGATCCGCAGCGGCATCGGCACCAAGCCTAACCAGCGCGCAACGCTAAAGGCCCTCGGGCTTCGCAAAATCCGACACGAAGTCGTTCAGGAAGACAACGCGGTAACGCGTGGAATGATCAAAAGAGTCGTCCACCTCGTTACCGTCGAAGCTGAGAAATAACCTCAATTCACGTATTCCTACCAACTGCACGTAAATCTCAGAGTAAGTAAAAATCAAGAAATGCCCGGACTACACCAGCTAAAACCATCTAAAAATTCCCGAAGACCGCGTAAGCGCGTCGGCCGCGGCGACGGTTCGGGCCGCGGTACCTATTCCGGACGCGGTTCCAAAGGCCAGAAGCAGACCGGGCACGTCCCATTCCTGTTTGAAGGCGGACAACTGCCGCTCATCAAGCGATTGCCCCACATGCGCGGCTTCACGAACATATTCCGCGTCGAAACTGCGCCCGTGAACCTTTCAACACTCCAGGAACTGCGGCCAGGCTCAAAGGTGACACCCGACAGCCTGTTTGAAGCCCGAATACTGCGCAAGAAGAAAACCAGAGTCAAAATACTGGGTGACGGCGAACTGACCAAGAAACTCAATGTCACGGCCCACGCATTCAGCAAATCTGCCAGGAAAAAGATCGAAGCGGCCGGTGGCACCGTAACAGTTATCGACGCGCCCAAAGAAGATAAAGCCCCAAAGGCCGAAGCGACCGAAACGGCTGAATAAATATGACCCAGGCCAAGCAAGCATCAGAATCGGCAGTACCGGCACTATTTCGCGCCGCAGCAGATGCATGGCGCATTCCTGACCTGCGTTTCAAAATTCTTTTCACACTGGGAATTCTCGTTATTTTCAGGTTCTTCGCCCACGTCCCGGTACCGGGAGTCGATCGCGAAGCCCTAGCCGCAGCATTCGAGGCCAACCCCCTGCTCGGATTCCTCGACCTCTTCTCCGGCGGAGCGCTCCGCAACCTGTCTATCGCGGCCCTCGGTGTCTACCCGTACATCACCGCGTCCATCATCCTGCAAATCTTGACGCCCATCATCCCTACCCTGAAAAACCTATCTCAGGAAGGCGAAGGCGGTCGTCAGACCATCAACAAGTACACTCACTATCTGACAGTCCCGCTCGCATTCCTGCAGGGCTACGGCCAGCTGAACCTGTTTGCCGGCGGTTTCGTCTCGACTGGCGGAGCGGCAATCAGCGGTATCGGGCTGGGCGCCAATACGTTGAACACGATGGCCATTCTCACCGCCATGACAGCAGGCACGATGTTGCTTGTGTGGATGGGCGAGCTCATAACCGAGAAGGGAATCGGCAACGGCATATCGCTGATCATCTTCGCCGGCATCGTGTCGACCCTGCCAAGCGTAGTCGGTCAGTTATGGCTCCTGCGCGACCAAGTTTTCCAGGTCGGCATGCTGATTTTCATCGCTTTAGCCATTGTCTACATGATCGTCTACTTCGCCGAAGCACAGCGTCGGATTCCGGTCCAGTACGGCCGCAGTGTGTTCAGAGGCGGCCAGATGTATAGACAATCGGGTGCCACGCATATTCCGCTGCGGGTAAACGCGGCCGGAATGATCCCGCTTATTTTTGCCTTCTCGATTCTGATTCTGCCGTCAGTGATCGCCAGCTACTTCAACGACGGCTCCGGTGGGTTCGTCTCGACCGTCGCCAGCTTCTTCCAGAACTCATTCGGCCCAACCAGCACAATCTACTGGGTGGCCATATTCCTGCTTGTCATCGTCTTCACCTTTTTCTACACGCTCGTTGTGCACAACCAGCAGAACCTGGCAGAGAATCTTCAGAAAAATGGCGGATTCGTACCGGGAATACGCCCGGGACCGCCAACGAAGGTCTACCTCATGCGCGTGGTATTGAGAATCACGTGGGGTGGCGCGTTGTTCCTCGGCTTCATCGCCATCATGCCGTTCCTCGCACAACTGGTCACCAATTTGCCCAGCGCGACCACGATCATCCAGAGCACAAGCCTGCTCATCATGGTGGGCGTGGCGCTCGACACAATGCGACAGCTCGAATCTCAACTCCTGATGCGCAACTACGAAGGATTCGTCCGCTAGAGAGCGAAGAGAACGAGAATGCGTATCGTATTAATGGGTCCGCCCGGCGCGGGTAAAGGCACACAGGCACGTCGGCTTTCTGAGTCGACCGGCATGAAGCACCTCTCGACTGGCGACATGCTCCGTGCTGAAGTGGCCTCGGGATCAGAGCTCGGCCTGCTGGCAAAAGGCTTCATGGACCGGGGCGACCTCGTTCCAGACTTCCACATAATCGCGATGATCCAGCAGCACATCGACCATCCGGCCGGGATACTGCTCGATGGTTTTCCTCGTACGGTCGTCCAGGCAAAAGCCCTCGATGAAGCCCTCGAACAAACCACTACGCCCGTCGACCAGGTAATACATATGTCCGTCGACATCGACGAACTGGTAAAAAGACTCTCGAACAGGGCGCTGTGCGGCGACTGCCAGACTCCGTACAGCCTCGAATCCGATCCACCCTCTCAGCCCGGTATCTGCGACAATTGCGGCGGTTCTGTGGCAGTTCGGGTCGACGATAGACCGGAAGCGGTTACCCACCGAATGAAGGTGTATCAGGACCTCACCGCCCCCGTACTGGACTACTACAAATCGCATGGTGACGTAGTCGAAATAGTGGCGACCGGCTCGCCAGATGAAGTGTTTGAGAAACTATCACAAACAATAAAGTCCGGAATGCCTGGCGTAAATGCGAACTGAAATCCAGTTTGGGATATACTTAAGAGTGAACGACTATTGAACGGCAAATCTACGCTCAGGTTCGCAACAAGCGGTAAACCTGCTCCCAGTGCCATTTATAAGACGGCAGGGGAGCTGGAACTTATGCGCGAAGCAGGGCGGACTGTCGCGTTTGCCGTCCGGCAGGCGTTCGAGGCGCTGGAACGGGGGATCACGACCCGAGAACTCGACGATATCACTCGCCGGGCAAAGGATTTGCACGAACCACCGCAGGTCCCGAACTTAGGCCCATCCGGGTAGGGTTTGGAATTGCGTCCCGGTCTCGTTTTGGCAATCGAACCGATGGTGAATGTGGGAGTGTGGAAAACGCGGATGCTCGATAACGGATGGACGGTGGCCACTGAAGATGGCGCACTTTCCTGCCATTTCGAACATACCGTTGCAGTTACGGAGGACGGGCCTGAAATTCTCACAGTTGAATAACTGTGAACGAGAATCAACGGGGCGTTAAGATATTTGGCAAAAAAGGAAGCAATTGAGGTCGAGGGACTCGTGAACGAGGCGTTGCCCAACGCCTTTTTCAAGATCGAACTTCCAAACGGTCACGAAGTCCTCGCTCACGCATCGGGAAAAATCCGTAAGAACTTCATCCGCATCTTGCCGGGCGACAAGGTCATGGTCGAACTCTCGGCCTACGACCTGACACGCGGCAGGATCACCTACCGGTTCAAGTAAGCGACTCGAAAGAAACACCATGAAAGTCAAGGCATCAGTCAAGGCAAAGCACCCCGGCAGTAAAATCGTTCGCCGTAAAGGCCGCGTCTATGTGATCAACAAGCAAACCCCCCGCCTCAAGGCGCGGCAGGGCTAGCCGTAAAACAGGAGAATCGGCCCCATGGCGATAATCGCCGGCGTAAACATTCCAGACAACCAGAGGCTCGAAATCGCACTGACTGCTATCTATGGCATCGGGCGCACCACATCCAAAAAAATCGTGGGCGACGTTGGCATGGGTGACACGACACGAGCCCGGGACCTTACCGACGAAGACCTCGCCCGAGTTCGCAGCGCCGTCGAAAGAACGGGCCTGCTGATAGAGGGTGACCTTCGGCGTGAAACCCAGCTGAACATCCGGCGACTCACGGATATTCAGACGTTTCGGGGTGTACGCCACCGCAGGGGCCTGCCGGTCCGGGGACAGCGAACAAAGACCAACGCTCGAACAAAGCGGGGACGCCGACAGACAGTCGCCGGTCGGAAGCGAGTTGCAGCTCACTAGGGCTGATAACCACCCGGAAACGTCAGTAATACCGCCAGTAGGTGTTCCGGCCAATCTAAAAAGTATCGCGGCGTAAGTCGCTCGTTTGAAGAAAGAAGAACAAAGAAAGAAATATGCCAAGGCAGCGAACGCGACGACGCGAGAAAAAATTTGTCCCACAGGGTAAGGCGTATATCAACGCAACGTTCAATAACACCCTGATTACATTGACCGACCCGCAGGGCAACGTAATTTCACAGGGCAGCGCAGGGGCAATGGGCTTTCGCGGTTCGAGAAAATCGACCGCATTTGCAGCTCAACGCGCAGGCGAATCCGCGGCGCGTTCAGCAATCGAGCACGGGCTCAAAACAGTGAACGTGATGGTCAAAGGCCCGGGCGCGGGCCGAGAGGCCGCGATCAGGGCAATCCAGGCCGCAGGAATACGAGTGGTGTCGATACGCGACGTCACGCCAGTTCCACACAACGGCTGCCGACCCCCAAAGAAACGTCGAGTCTAAACGCGTCACACGAGGGCCGCAGACCACAGCCAGGCAAGATCGGGCCGGGACTGCAGCCTTTCTCTTTGAATCCAGCCGACAAACCGACATTAACCACCAAGTAACGAGCCACGACGAGCAACCAGGAAACTAGATGGCAAGGTATACCGGACCTAAATGTAAGAACTGCCGACGCTTCGGAATGAAGCTCTGCTCCCGCCCCGCAGGCAAATGCGCATGGGAGCGGCGAAAGAGCTCGCCAGGCGATAAGTCAACTCAGCTGCGAAGGCGACGTATTTCTGAATACGGCACCCAGTTGCGGGAAAAGCAGAAAGCACGCGCTATCTACGGCGTGCTCGAGCGACAGTTCCGCAATTACTACAAAAAAGCGAGCCGACTCCAAGGCGTTACAGGCGACCGCCTGCTCCAGCTTCTCGAAAGTCGGCTCGACAACGTTGTCTACAGGCTTGGATTCGCCGATTCACGGCCCCAGGCCCGGCAAATCGTCGGACACGGCCACATCCAGGTGAATGGCAAAAAAGTGAATATTCCTTCGTACCAGGTGACTCCGGGTGATCGCATCAGCTGGCGCGAAAAGTCGAAAGAAACCGGACTGTTCGACATCGTTTCCGCCGGCATGGGTTCCAACTCGATCATCCCGAGCTGGCTCAATGTCGACTCCGATAAGGCCCTTGGTGAAGTCGTAACGCTCCCGAAGCCAAGCGACGTCGAACTCGCTATCGATACACGCCAAATAGTGGAGTACTACTCCAGGAGGTAGTTCGCGCAGATGCTCGAACGAATGTACGGCATTACTCCCCAGGAAGAACTGCCGCCGCCAACACCCGAGGTCCCAGACCTCTCGATAACAATTCAGGAAAACGAAGAGACTTACGGTCGGTTCGTAGCCGAGCCGCTTGAGCGCGGCTGGGGCGTCACTCTTGGCAACCCAATACGCCGATCGTTGCTCAATGCGCTCTCGGGTACCGCAATCACGTGGGTGAGGATTGATGGAATCCACCACGAGTACTCCACCGTCAAACATATGCGGGAAGAGGTCGTTGAATTCCTGCTGAACGTGAAGGGCATACGCCTGCGTTCGCTGGCCGACCGACCCGGCCGACTTCGGCTCGAAGTCGATGGCGAGGGCGAGGTACGCGCTGGCGACATAATGGCAACCGCCGATTTTGAAATCGTCAATCCGGAACACCACCTTGCAACACTCGACAACGGTGGAGCCCGGCTTTCGGTCGAGTTCAACGTTGAACAGGGTGTCGGCTACGAACCCGCGAACCACGAAGAAGGCCTGCCGATCGGTGTGCTTCCGGTCGATGCAATATTCACGCCGGTCCGCAAGGCAAACTTCGCAGTCGAAGCTACTCGGGTCGGCCAACGCTCCGACCTCGAACGACTGGTCGTCGAAGTATGGACCGACCGGACGATTACACCGCTCGATGCGATACAGGCGGCTGGCAACCTGCTCATGGAGCGGTTCTTCCTGTTCAAAAGGCTCGACAAGCCGCAGGACGATGAGGAAGTCCCAGGAGTACCGGGAGTTCTGCCCGAGGTGTTCAACACCCTTGTCGAAACTCTCTCGCTCTCAGCCCGAACCCTGAACTGCCTGAAGCGCGCTGGCATCAACCGTGTTGGCGAAGTGCTGATGATGCCGAAGGGCGAGTTGCTGAAAATCCGGAACTTCGGCCAGAAATCCCTCGACGAACTTTACGACAAGCTTGCCGAGAAGAACTACCTGCCTGAGGAGAACCCCGAAGGTGAAGGCGATGCCGAAACCGATGGCGAGGTCGCCGAAGTTACCGGCGAAGTAGAAAAAGCCGGCGATGATGCCGAAAACGCGGGAGACGACTCCAGTGAGGCATAAGGTATCAGGCCGACAATTAGGCCGGGCTTCCGGTCCGAGGCGAGCTATGTTCCGGATCATGGTCACCGACCTACTCCGTCACGGTCAGATCAAGACGACCGTGGCAAAAGCGAAGGAAATCCGCCCCATGGCGGAGAAGATGGTCACATTGGCCAAAGGCGGCACGCTGCACGACCGTCGCCGCGCAGCTGCGTTCATTACCGACCAGCGTGTGCTCAAAACCGTGTTCGACGAACTCGGCCCGCGGTTCATGGACCGCCCGGGTGGCTACACACGCATTACTCGCCTTGGCGTTCGCGCTGGCGACGCCGCGGAAATGGCTGTGATCGAGCTGGTCGAATAAGCAGACAGGCCTTTAGAAAGCGATGCGTTTCGGACTCATCGTGGAATACGACGGAACCAACTTCCACGGTTCGCAACTTCAGTCCAACGCCAGAACGGTGCAGGGCGAAATCGAAAGCGCCCTGCTGCAGATCTTCAGCGAGAAAATAAGAGTGCACTTCGCCAGTCGTACCGATTCAGGAGTGCACGCAAGGGGACAGGTAGGTCGGTTTGATGCAGAAACCGATATGCCACCCGATCAGATCAGAAAAGCATTGAACTTCCACATGACAACAGACGTGCGCATCCGGTGTGCACAACTTGTCGAGGACGGACCCGACGGGTTCGATCCGCGAGGCGACGCTTCGGCGCGTACCTACGTCTACACGTTCAACGATGCACCGTCTGAACCCGCACTGGACCGTCACTACGTGACCCATGTGCGCAAACCTCTCGATGAAATCGCAATGAACGATGCGAGCCAGGCCCTTGTTGGCTTGCATGATTTCGCCTCGTTCGCAGGACCCAAAGCTCCACACGACGCACTTACCATGCGCAACGTGGAAACAGCCTCGACCACCCGAATCGGCGATAGCATCGAATTTAAAATCACCGCAAACGCCTTTCTGCATCAGCAGATCCGCAGAATCGCGGGTGTGTTGTGCGACGTTGGCACCGGCGGTTCGCCCGTGGCGGTGGTCGGCGATCTGCTCGCTACCGCCGAACGCGGTGCCGCCTCGCATGTAATGCCCGCACGTGGCCTCTGCCTTGAAAAGATTGCTTACGAAGGTACGGGTGAGTGTGGCTTGCCTGTGAAATCATCCGCTCCAACACCCGCGAACACAGTGGATACGGGCGTAAACTAGAATGTCGAAAATCCCGAGTTAATCACGAAACAAACATGGTTACCAAGCTAAAACACTTCAACCCGAGCGCCAAACAGATGGTGAACGACTGGCAGGTACTGGACGCCAGCGACCAGATACTCGGACGACTCGCAACCCAGGTGGCGATGCTGCTGATGGGCAAACATAAGCCCAGCTACGTGCCCCACATGCTCTCCGGCGACTTCGTAGTTGTGATCAACGCCAGCCAGATCAAAGTCACCGGCGCCAAGGCCCAGCAGAAAATATACAAGCGATACAGCCAGTACCCGGGAACCCTTAAAGAGATTCCGTACGAGCGAATGCAGGAACGGTTCCCCGAACGGATTATCGAGATGGCCGTGAAGGGCATGCTTCCGAAAAACAAACTCGGCCGCCGCATGCTCAAGCGACTCAAGGTTTACGGTGGCCCGGAGCACCCACACGCAGCGCAGGTAATCGGGTCCGATCGACGCGAAAGCCGTGAGGCCGAAGCGCTGGCGAAGGCAGAAACTGCAGCCGCGGCTGCTGCGATAAAAAAGGCGACCGCCGAAAAGCAGGCTGCCAGAAAGGCAGCGGCCACTAAAGCCGAAGCCGAAGCAGATGCCGTAGCAACTGAAGCCGTCGAAGCTCCTGCCAGGAAATCTCCCGCAAAGAAGACCGCAGCGAAGAAAACAACGGCAAAGAAAGCCCCCGCAAAGAAAACCGCGGCGAAGAAGACCCCGGTAAAAAAGGCTACGGCGAAGACTGCAGCAGCCAAAAAGCCAGCCGCCAAGAAAACCACGGCGAAAAAGCCAGCCGCGAAAAAAGTGACCACAGCAAAAAAACCAGCAGCTAAAAAGACTGCTGCCAAAAAGACCACAGCCAAGAAGACGCCCGCTAAAACAACTGGCGATTCTGGAGAGAAATAGTTGACACAGCAGCAGTACTACTACGGCACAGGTCGCAGAAAAACCGCCATCGCACGAGTCAGGGTCTACAACACGCCCGGCGGTTCAACCGTGAACGGTAAGCCGATCGACGAGGTGTTCACCGTTGGAGCGTGGCTTCGCCAGGCGATCAGCCCTCTTCAAACAACAAATATGGCCGACAAGGTGACCGTCGTCGCCAAAACGCATGGTGGGGGCGCGGCCGGCCAGGCTGGCGCATTCGCCCACGGTCTCGCCCGCGCCCTCGTCGTAATGGACGAAAACAACCGTAAGCCGCTCCGGGCCGCCGGCCTCATGACCCGTGACCCACGGATGAAAGAAAGCAAAAAATACGGCCTCAAGAGGGCCCGAAAGGCACCGCAGTACACCAAGCGATAATCCGCTGTTGTTGTTCGATATACGCAGAAGCCCCGGTTAACTCGGGGCTTCTTTTTTTAATCACCGGGCGTGCCGGGGCCGTACCTGGACGACAGCATGCAGCTCCGCGTGGCACGCCAGGGTGGAGCAACACGACGTACCCGATTTCCCGACCCCTGTGGAGGGATCTTGGGCCTGATCGCGCGGTCTAAATCCCCCCGTCCCCGCGGGGGCAGTGGTCACCCGTTCTCAACAGCCAGGCACCGCGTCAAACCCGCCAGGTCGGTCAACAGCGAAATCGAGGCGTCTGGAAACTCACCCTTTGCCAGATCGAACACCCCTTCGGCAATCGGCGGGTCTATCTCGATGTACGCAGCGCTCCATCCTGGCTTCAATGCCGCCCGTATGCCCACGAACAGCGGCCTGATCACGTCGAGGCCATCATCACCCCCATCCAGCGCCAGACTCGGCTCTCTGGCGACCTCTGCTTGAAGTCCTTGCATGGCCCCACGCAGGATGTACGGCGGATTCGACACGATCACATCAATCCTTCCACGATCATCGAGTAACGGGTCGAGCAAATCACCCTCAAAAAACCCAACCTCGGCGCCCAGCGAACCCGCATTCTGCCGGGCTACATAAAGTGCGCCGGCCGAAATATCGGTTGCAACAACCTCGGCCGCTGGCATCTCAAGCGCCAGCGAAATCGCAACCGCACCCGAACCCGTGCAAATGTCGGCGACACGAGGGGTTTCGATGCCACGCTCCCGCACAAACTCGATCGCCTGTACAACAAGCTGCTCCGTCTCAGGCCGCGGGATCAACACCCTGGGGTCGACTGAAAACCGTCGTCTGTAAAACTCGGCGCTGCCAGTGATGTACTGCAGTGGCTCACGCCCCACGCGGCGGGAAACGAGTGATTCAAGTAGTTCAAGCTGCTCGACCGGGGCAGGATCGGTCAACCTCCCGAGTTGCTGCTCTGCCGACCATCCGAAAGCGTGTCGCACCAATAGCCGCGCATCGATCCCCGAATCATCAATTCCAACCGACGACAGACGCGTAGTTATCGATCGAATAAGCGATGAAACAGTTTTGGCAGCCATGACATCAGTCTACTTATTCAACGGAGCATGTCGGACCGTGAAGTCCCTTCTCACTCACGGAGAATGTTGGGTTGAAGGGGAATGATTTCAGCGGTGGAGCTGATTCACGCCGACGAGTGCCACCTGTGCGATCGATTTCTCCACGCCCCAACCCTCTCACGAAGGAGGGGGCACACACCGCGGCGAGCGAACCCCTCAACTACCCGCGGCAGCCAGCTTTCGGGCCTGTTCCTCTTGCAGCAGGGCGTCGATAAACCCGTCCAGCTCGCCACCCAGCACCTGCTGCATCTGGTGGCTCGTATAGCCAATGCGGTGGTCAGTTATCCGGGACTGCGGGAAGTTGTACGTCCGAATCTTTTCCGAACGGTCGCCAGTCCCAACCTGTGCTTTCCGGTTTGCGCTAATCTCTTCCTGCTGTTTGCGTAACTCCATGTCCCACAACCTCGAGCGCAGAATTTCCATTGCCTGCTGTTTGTTCTGCAGTTGTGACCGTTCGTTCTGGCACTGGACGACAAGTCCGGTCGGCAAATGGGTGATGCGAATCGCCGTCGCCAGCTTGTTCACGCTCTGGCCCCCGGCTCCACTCGAATGGTAGACATCGATCTTCAGGTCTTTATCGCTAATCTCTATATCGACTTCTTCTGCTTTTGGCATTACGACGACAGTAGCGGTCGAAGTATGGATTCTCCCCTGCGATTCGGTCGTGGGCACCCGCTGAACACGATGAACGCCGCTTTCAAGATGCAGCCGCTGGTAGGCGCGCTCACCCGCGATTTCGAAAGTAACTTCCTTTATCCCGCCAACGCCGGTGTCGTTCTGACTCAGGATTTTCAATTTCCACTTGCGGGCCTCTGCGTACCGCTGGTACATCCGAAAAACCTCAGCTGCGAACAGACCTGCCTCGTCGCCACCGGCCCCGGCTCGCACCTCGACAACGGCATCGGCGAGTTCAGTCTCGTCTTTCGGCAACAGTTCCAGGCGGATTTCAGCGGTAAGAGAGTCGAGTCTCTCCTGAAGTTCCTCGACTTCGACCTTCGCCATTTCGAGAACTTCAGCGTCATCCTCAGCGGTCAGCATTTCCCGCGCGCCTTCCATGTCGGACTGCGCGCGCATTATGTCGTTCCAGAGTTCTACGACATGCTGGAGCTGGCTGTATTCGCGACCGAGCCTTCGAATGGCGTTGGGGTCCGACGCGATTTCGGGCTGCGACATCAACCATTCAACCTCGCTGTGACGGTCGGCGATTTCCTTCAGGCGGTCTTCCATCGATTGCTGCATAGTTTGAGATTACCAGTAACTTCTAAAAAAGCGTGAGATCTGAACAATGGTTCAGACAAGTGCGAACTGCGTGAAAGTTACTACTGGTTTTCGTCCGAGCGAACAAAACTAGAGATCGATTCGGCGTTCAGAGAAACTTCCGACTGTCCGCCGCCTTCAGCCAGGCTCTTTACCTGCGCCACACCCTGCTTAACCTCGCGGTCGCCGAGGATCACCACGTTCGCCGCTCCGAGGTTATTGGCGTACCGCATTTGCGCCTTAATCGAACGCTTCGGTGCCAGAACCGTTGAAACATCCGCCGCTCGTAGACCAGCTGCCAGGCCCGCTGCGACACTACCCGTATCGCCCAGCGCAACGACTACGATTTCGGGACCCTCAGGCTGCTCGACCCTGACTTCCTGTTTTTTCATTTCGAGGATCATTCGCTCGATTCCCGATCCGAAGCCGATTCCCGGGGTTTCCTGCCCACCGAGAATGCCGATGAGCGGATCGTAACGGCCACCCGCCAGTAACGTCCCCTGACTGCCAGCGTCCGCCGGTTCATACTCGAATACGGTCCGGTTGTAGTAATCGAGACCACGCACAAGGCGATGATCGACGCTGTAAGAGAATTCCGTATAGACCGATTTCAAATTGTCGAGAAGCGCCAGCAGAGCATCCCAGTGGTCTCTGGTTTCGCCTCCGATGTAGTCGACCGACTTCGGAGCGTCGTCGGCCAGCGTTTGCGTCTCCTTGACTTTCGAGTCGAGAACTCGGAGCGGTGCTCGCTGCAGCCGATCTTGATCTATCTTCGGCAACTGATCGATTCGCTCGGTGAAATATCTGTCGAGATCGCTAATGTAGTCGGCGCGGCCTTCCGGGTCGCCGAGGTTGTTCAAACGCAGCTTGAAACCCTTGATTCCGAGCTCGGAAATGTACTTCCAGCCGAGTTCGATGATTTCGGCATCGACTTCGGGCGACCCGTCACCGATTGTCTCTACACCGAACTGGTGGTGCTGACGGACACGTCCGGCCTGCGGGCGCTCGTAGCGGAACATCGGGGCCATGTAGAACATGCGCACCGGCTGCGGTCCGTTGTGAAGCCCGTTCTCGATGTAAGCACGACAAACCGACGCCGTCCCCTCGGGCCGAAGCGTGATCGAATCTCCGCCGTGGTCCTCGAACGAATACATCTCTTTCTGAACGATGTCAGTTGCGTCTCCAACACCGCGCTGGAAAAGTTTCGTGTCCTCAAATGACGGTGTGTCGATCCTCTGATATCCGAACTGTGCAGCTATCTTGCGCGCTGCCGCGTACACGTGAGACCAGTAAGGCTGGTCTTCAGGGAGTATGTCGGCGGTACCACGTGGACGCTTGAAGTTCATGACGGTAATTGTCGCTTAAACAAAGGCACCGGCACACCACCGCGCCAGTGCCAGAATCACAAGTTGTGGGCCTGCCACACAGCCATGGGTGGATCGACCATCAGAATCATCTGATTCCCCGACCCAAGTCGAGGGGCCTCATAGAGACGACTGACCAACCGTAGATTCAGAGATTCCTCGGCAACGCTCGGGGAATTACAAAATCCCTGCTTAAAACCCCAACCCCGCAGCCTGGTAAATCTTGCCCTCGGTCTTCATCGCCGGGGCGTACACCATTCGGGCATTATTCATTTCTCGAAGGTTCTCGGCACCAACGTAGCCCATGCACACCTGCAGGGCGCCAACCAGGTTCAGCGTTCCGTCGGTCCGTGACGATGGCCCGTAAAGAAGCTGATGCAGGCTGTATTCGGTCCCCATCTTGATTCGCGTACCCCGGGGCAGCGACTCGTGCCAGGTCGCCATTCCCCAGTGATAGCCCTTCGCCGGGGCCTCTTCGCACTTGGCAAATGGACTGCCGATCATGACCGCGTTTGCACCGGCGGCGAACGACTTACATACATCACCACCCGTGCGGATACCACCGTCAGTGATGATCGGAATGTACTTTCCCGTCTCCTTTAAGAAATCATCGCGTGCCGCCGCGCATTCGATCGTGGCACTGACCTGAGGGATGCCAATTCCCAGCACTTCACGACTCGTACATACCGATCCCGGGCCAACCCCGACCAGCACACCGTGGATGCCCTGCTGCATCAGCTCTTTCGTTACCTCGTACGACACCGTGTTGCCGACCAGGATCGGAACGTCGATGTCCTTGATCAGGTCTGAGAAAATCAGCCCTTTAAGGCTCTTGGACGAATGCCGGGCGGTGACTACCGTTGCCTGCACCACGATCATGTCGGCGCCGGCTTCCACCGCCAGCGGGGCCATTCGCTTGGCGTTTTGCGGTACAAAAGAAACGGCGGCCGTGCCGCCGCCTCTTTTTATCTCTTCGACCCGCGTTGCCACCAGCTCAGGTTTTTGCGGCTCAGCGTAGATTCGCTGCATGATCGCCGTCGCCTCTTCGCGGGGCGCAGCAGCGATCTCTTCGTATAACGGGGCGGTGTCCTCGTAACGCGTGTGAAGACCATCCATGTTCATCACGGCAAGGCCGCCCGCCTTAGTCATCTCAACTGCGAATTTCGGATCGACCACCGCGTCCATCGCAGAGGCCAGAAACGGGACTTCGAGCTTAATCCCGTCGAAATTCGTCGTCAGGTCCGCCATTTCCGGGTTAATCGTGATGTCGCCGGGGGCAATGGCTACATCGTCAAATCCGTATGCGGGCTTCAGTTCCTTGAAGTTACGTGGCACCTTCTGAACTCCTCACATCGGTCACTGGCCGAATTTACTGTTTCCTACTTGAAAATCGCCCTTCCGGCAGTACATTATCCGGAGGTTATTACGAATTTCGCCGCAGGTAAATTCGACTCAGTATACCCCCCAACTTACGCCCGCGTACACCCTAAAATCGGGCCGATGTTTGAGCCGTCTGACGGCCGCGAATTCCTGTGCTAGGTTTAGACCAAATAGAGGGCTATAGCAGGTGGCGGCGGGCGCGTTGATCGATAAAGAAAATCAACAATGAACTACTCGGGAAAAATCACCGATATCCCCGGCCTGAGAGTCGGACACCATACCGATCTCGTGAACGGCACCGGCTGCACCGTGGTCCTGTGCGAAGAGCCTGCTGTCGCCGGGATGGAGATAAGGGGAGCAGCACCCGGAAGCAGGGAAGTCGCCCTGCTCGACCCACTTGCAAGTGCCCAGTGGGTTAATGGAATCGTCCTAACGGGAGGCAGTGCGTTCGGCCTCGACTCGGCCGGTGGGGTCGTGAAATATCTCGAAGAACACGGCGTTGGAGTCAGGTTCGGACGGACCCGCATCCCGCTCATCCCGGCTGCCGTGGTTCTCGATCTCGGGTTCATCAATCACGCCGTTCGACCGACCGCTGACGACGGTTACGCTGCCGCAGCCAGCGCTTCGACCGAATTCGAAACAGGAAACGCCGGTGCCGGGACCGGGGTGACCGTTGGGAAACTGCTGGGCAAGGCCGAATCGATCAAGGGAGGCGTCGGCACAGCGTCCATTCGCCTGCCCGGGGGCGCAACTGTAGGCGCACTCATGGTCGTGAACGCTATCGGCGGGATTTTTGATCCTGAAACCGGCGAAATCGTGGCTGGGCCGCAATTACCGAACGGGTTTGCCAATTCGATCGACCTGATGATCGAATCACCCCCAAAAGATCGGGGTTTCTTCCGCAATACCACGATTGGCATTGTCGCAACCGACGCACCGCTCGATAAGATCGGCGCGACGCGGCTGGCCATGGCAGGGCAGGACGGAATCGCACTTGCCGTGCGCCCATCACACACCGCCAACGACGGTGACGCCATGTTCGCACTCTCCACCGGCAAACACCCTGAAGCCGTTCCAGGCGACGTGCTCCACGCCGCTGCGCTAAAGGCGGTCACCGGGGCAATCCTGAACGCCATCGACTCGGCGGAGACCCTGGGCGGTGTGAAGTCGGCGGCCGACGCAAGGGCGGCCTTCAAATGAGTCCGCTCCCGGTTCTCGACAAAACGACGCCGATCGCGATCGTAGCCGCAGGTCGACTTGGCTCAAGCCTTGCCCGTGCCCTCCTCGATGCGGGATACAACGTCGTGGCAGTATCGAGCCGAAGCCAGGACCACCGGGAATGGCTGTCCTCACGTATGGAGGAGGTGGTCGTCACCGAAATTGCTCAATCCGCAGCCAACCTCGCCAGCGTCGTTTTCGTCACCGGTCCCGACGCCATGATCGCCGAAATCTGCGATTCCCTCGAATGGCGTTCACGCCAGGCCGTATTGCACTGCGCTGGCGTTCTGCCGGTCTCGACCCTCAGCAACGCCGCAGGCCAGGGCGCAGCCATCGGGGGGATCCACCCGCTCCAGACGTTCCCGTCGCCCGATTCTTCAGACCGGCTGAAAGAGACTTCGTTCGCTATCGAATCCGATAATCCAAACCTGCTGGACTGGCTCAAGACACTGGTAACCGATTTGGGCGGCTCGTCAGTAGAAATCGAATCCCGCCAGCGACCTACTTATCATGCCTCGGCGGTGATGGCCTGCGGACTGTTGGCTGGCCTCGTCGGGTTGGCCGCAGAAATGTGGGAACCACTCGGGATCGACCGCGACGAAGCGCTGAAACGCCTGATCCCGCTAGTACGCTCCACGGTCGATTCCCTCGATCAACAAGGCCTGCCTCTGGCAATCACAGGACCGTTCGTTCGCGGCGATGTCGAAACGGTCAAATCCCATCTCGGTGCCACCGACGCAAACTCGGGCGAAACGGGCAGGGCATACGCGGCCCTGGCCCTGGCTTCACTTCACATTGCCCGGCAACAGGGCGGGATAACCGACGAAGACTACGAGAGCATTAAAACGCTCCTCTCACCTGAAAATAGGCAGTAGATCGCGCTTCCGGTACCCCGATGACGACCCGGAAGTAAAAAAAATGGGCGATAATGACCTGACGCAAGTGAACTAAGGCCTGGCGGCTAGCAAGTAGCAGTCGACCGGGGCGGAGGTACACGATGGCAGTTCGCCGAATCACTACGCACAAGATTCAGCAGATGAAGCGCCGTGGCGAGCCGATCCCAATGGTGACGGCATACGACTACACGGCAGCCCGCATCGTCGATGCGTCAGG